>CALPUC020000020.1 GCA_943326655.2 Rhodoluna limnophila | reverse complement strand
TTCGCGGTTTTGTTCCCACTCGTGCTTTCGAATCACCACGTGAGGTGTAACTGGAACGCCGGCTGCTTGGAAAAGCGCCTTGGTGAACTCTTTGTCCATGGCTGCGGCTGAGGCTAGAACACCGTTGCCAACGTAAGGCATACCGATTAGCTCGAAGAAGCCCTGGATGGTTCCGTCTTCACCGAATGGGCCGTGAAGAACTGGGAAGACTACGTCGATGTCTCCGAGGCTGTGAGGCACGCCAGACGGGTCGGTGTAGCGAAGCTCTTTGGTACCGGCGGCAGGCCACTGAATGGTTTGTCCTTCGAAGATCACCTCAGGTAGTTCGTTCGGGTTAAGCGCCCACTTCATCGGGTCGTCTTCGGCTGGAACGAAGACTCCGCCTCGAGTGATACCGATTGGCACTACTTCAAACTTGTCGCGGTCGATTGCGCCGAGAACTCCGCCGGCGGTGACGCAGGAAATCGAGTGCTCGCTGGAGCGACCACCGAAGACGAGTGCTACGCGCAGTTTTTTACTCACTGGATGGCTCATCGGTTTCGTGGGTAAGGGTTGGAGCGATGTCGCGAGGTTCCATGCGGCCCTCCATCACGGCAAGCACCTGCTCAACGATTGGCATCTTGACACCCTTGATTTCGGCAAGCCTCAGAATTGGAGCCACCGAAGCTAGCCCTTCCGCGGTTTGGCTTAGGCGCTTGGTGACTTCGCTCAGGGTGTAGCCCATGCCGAGCATCTCGCCGGCCTTGTGGTTTCGGCTGAGCGGAGACTCGGAAGTGGCGATTAGGTCGCCGAGGCCGGCTAGGCCAACCATGGTCTTCTTCTTGGCGCCGTAGGCTCTGGCGAAGCGCGAGATCTCGGCAAGACCGCGAGTCATGATCGAAGCCTTGGTGTTTTCGCCATAACCAACACCGTTGACGATACCGATGGCAACGGCGATTAGGTTTTTGAGAATCCCACCGAACTCGGTGCCGATTACGTCTTTGTTGGTGAAAGTTGTGAAATACGAGTTGCTCGAGGCAGTGGCAACAGCTCTGGCCGATTCCTTATCGGTGCTTGCGGCAACCGATGCGGTCGGTTGCTCCTGCGCGATTTCGAGGCTCAGGTTCGGGCCGGAGATAACCACAATCCGGTCTTTGTGCACGCCAATTGCGTCGCTCATGACTTCACTCATGCGAAGACCGGTTTCCTTCTCCACGCCCTTCATGAGGCTGACCAAAATTGCAGAATCCGGAATGGCTGAACCCCACTCTTCAAGGTTTGCTCGAAGGCTTTGTGATGGCACTGCTAGGTAGACCTGCTCCGCTCCGCTCATGGCTTCGGCCGCCACGGAGGTAGCTCTCAGCGAATGAGGAAGCCTGATTCCAGGAAGGTAATCGCCATTTCGGTGTTGGGTATTGATCTCATCAGCAACGTCTTCGCGTCTGGCCCATATTGATACTTCGTTTCCCGCATCGGCCAGAACTTTGGCGAAGGTTGTTCCCCAAGAGCCAGCCCCCATAACTGCAACTTTTGCCATTACTTATTACCGTTCTTGTTGAAATTTCCAAACTGGCTCTGGCCGTGTTCGGCTGGGTCATAAAGTTCTTTCGGGGCTTTAGCACCGCGAAGGATTTCGACTTGCTTAGTGATGGCCTTCATAACGATTTTCGTGGCATCTTTTAGTTCATCTGTAGAAAGCGCGCGTCCCTGGAATTTAGAGAGATCAATTTGGTCGCCGATTAGCACGCGTACCTTGTGCCAAGGCTTTGGACGAAGCTTTTTGGTATAGGTGGGAAGTACCACTTCGCTACCCCACTGCCCAACCGCATAAATTGGCACACCAGCCTGAATCGCCATGCGAACCGAACCGGTCTTGCCGCGCATCGGCCAGCCGTTTGGTTCGCGGGTCAGGGTGCCTTCCGGAAAGATTGTGATTACGTGGCCGGCGTCGAGGAATTTGTAGGCGGCATCCATCGGCTCAACGTTTCGGCGACCGTTACGGTAGACCGGAACCTGACCGGCGGCCGTGAGAATAGCTCCGAGCACTGGAACCTTGAACAGCGCGCCTTTAGCCAGGAAGTGCGGGCCGCGCTTCAGGCCGAAGAAAGTTGCGTAGGCAACAGCCAGAGGGTCTAGGTGGGTTACGTGGTTGAAAACCAAAATGTAGGCGCCGGTCTTCGGCAGTCTCTCTTTGCCAATTACCTGCACACGAAACAGGATATGAAGCAGACCGCCGAGCAGGTAAGCCACCAGGCTCATCACTAATGGACGGTTCGCCTTATTGACCTTAGGCATTCTGAATTCGTCGCGCGCCACTGTTACTCGCTGTACTCAAAGTCGGCGCCGAGGGCTGCCAACTTGTCGAGGAAGTGCTCATAGCCTCGCGAAATAAGTTGCACGTTCGTGACGTTAGAAACACCTTCTGCCGCGAGCGCTGCCACCATGTGGCTAAATCCTCCGCGAAGGTCTGGCACGCGAATATCGGCGCCGGTTAGCTTGGCCGGGCCATTGATAACAGCCGAGTGGTAGAAATTGCGCTGCCCGAACCGACACGGATTTCCGCCGAGACATTCGCGATAAATCTGAATCTGAGCACCCATCTGCACCAGTGCGTCGGTGAAACCGAAGCGGTTTTCGTAAACGGTTTCGTGGATGATCGAAAGGCCGTTGGCCTGAGTTAGTGCAACAACCAATGGCTGCTGCCAGTCGGTCATGAAGCCTGGGTGAACATCTGTTTCGAGCACCACCGGGTTTAATTCGCCGCCAGGGTGGAAGAAACGAATTCCGTCATCTTGGATGTCGAACGCTCCACCGACTTTGCGGAAGACGTTTAGAAACGCGGTCATTTCCTGTTGACGGGCTCCACCAACGAAGATGTCGCCTTGGGTTGCCAGAGCGGCACAAGCCCACGACGCTGCTTCGTTGCGGTCAAATAGCGCACGGTGGGTGTAACCGTGTAATTCTTTGACACCTTCGATTCGAATAACGCGATCGGTGTCTACGGAAATGATCGCACCCATCTTCTGCAAGATTGAGATCAGGTCCATAATCTCTGGCTCAATAGCGGCGCCGCTAAGTTCGGTGAGCCCCTCGGCGCGAGTAGCCGTTAGGAGCACCTGCTCGGTAGCACCAACGCTCGGGTAAGGAAGGCTGATTTTGGCGCCCTTTAAACCCTTCGGCGCCGACAGACGAGTGCCATTTGGCAGTTCTTCGATTACCGCACCAAATTTGCGAAGCACCTCGAAGTGGTAGTCGATTGGGCGATCGCCGATGTGGCAACCTCCGAGGCCAGGGATGAACGCTTCACCTAGACGGTGAAGCAGCGGACCACAGAACAAAATTGGAATACGCGAGCTTCCGGCATGAGCGTCGATGTCAACCATGCGAGCCGAGGCAACATCGCTCGGGTCTAGGCTCATCACACCGTCTTCGCTGTGGGTAATGGCAACGCCGTGAAGTTGTAGGAGTCTCGAAACGATGTCGACGTCTGAGATAAAAGGCACGTCTTTCAAAACGCTCGGGGTTTCTCCGAGAAGCGCTGCCACCATGGCCTTGGTGACCAGGTTTTTGGCGCCCTTTAGTTCGATTCGCCCGTTTAGAGGCTTACCGCCGCGAACTGTTATCTGACTCATTAGGCTCCCTTAGCTGGCAGTGTCTTCGGACGCCAAGGCTCACGGCGAGCCTCGAAGTCGGTGATCGACTGCTCATCTCTCAGGGTCAAACCAATGTCGTCGAGCCCTTCGAGTAGACGCCACCTAGTATATTCGTCAATTTCAAACTTGACTGTTAGATCTCCTACGGTAACTTCGCGAGCAACCAAATCGACCTTCGCTTCCAAACCAGGATTGGTTTCGAGCAACTGCCAAATTGCCTCGGTTTCGGAATCGGAGATAACCCCGGTAACCAAACCCTGCTTGCCCGCATTGCCGAGAAAGATGTCTGCAAACTTCGACGAAAAAACGGCCTTGAAACCGTAGTCTCGAAGAGCCCATACGGCGTGCTCGCGGCTTGAGCCAGTTCCAAAGTCTGGGCCGGCAAAGAGCACCGAACCCTGTGCGTATTCGAGCTTGTTCAGAACAAATTCCGGGTCGCTGCGCCAAGCCGAGAAAAGTGCATCGTCGTAGCCGGTTTTGGTGATGCGCTTTAGAAAGACGGCTGGAATGATCTGGTCGGTGTCTACGCTGCTACGACGAAGCGGCACGGCAATTCCCGAATAAACTTCAAACTTTTCCATGAGTTAGCCTTCCAAATCTGCAGGGCTAGACAGTGTTCCGCGAATTGCTGTGGCTGCGGCCACAAGCGGGGAAACCAGATGGGTGCGACCGCCCTTACCCTGGCGACCCTCGAAATTTCGGTTAGAGGTTGAAGCAGCTCGCTCGCCGGGAGCCAACTGGTCTGGATTCATGCCCAAACACATCGAACATCCGGCAAAACGCCACTCGGCTCCGAACTCCTTGAACACCTGATCAAGCCCCTCGGCCTCGGCTTCAATGCGTACCCGAGCAGAACCCGGAACCACCAACATGCGAATGTGATCGGCTTTCTTTCGACCCTTGAGCACAGACGCTGCTGCCCGCAGATCTTCGATGCGGCTGTTGGTGCAAGAGCCGAGGAATACGGTGTCTACCTTGATCGACTTCATCGGGGTTCCGGCAGTAAGGTCCATGTATTCCAGCGCGCGCTGGGCAGCAGCGCGCTCGTTCGGGTCGTCGAAAGTGTCTGGGTTTGGCACCGAGTCAAGTAACGATACGCCTTGGCCAGGGTTGGTGCCCCAGGTCACGAAAGGATCGAGATGGTCGGCATCCAAGAAAACCTCGACATCAAACTTTGCACCCTCATCGGTTTGCAAGGTCTTCCAGTACTCGACGGCGGCGTCCCAGTTTTCACCTTCTGGAGCGTGCGGGCGACCCTTGAGGTAAGCGAAAGTGGTTTCATCCGGAGCAACCATTCCGGCACGAGCACCGGCTTCGATAGACATGTTGCAAATGGTCATTCGGGCTTCCATCGACAGCGCGCGAATTGCCGAGCCTCGGTATTCGAGCACGTAACCCTGCCCGCCGGAAGCACCGATCTTGGCGATGATGGCCAAGATAATGTCTTTCGAGGTGACACCTGGACGAAGTGTGCCCTCAACGTTGATGGCCATGGTCTTGAACGGCTTGAGTGGCAAAGTCTGGGTAGCAAGAACATGCTCAACCTCGGAGGTTCCGATGCCGAATGCCAGGGCGCCAAAGGCTCCGTGAGTTGAGGTGTGAGAGTCGCCGCAAACCACGGTTAGGCCGGGCATGGTTAGACCCAGCTGCGGACCAACCACGTGCACGATGCCCTGCTCGATGTCGCCGAGCGAGTGAATGCGAACACCAAACTCCTTGGCGTTGTCGCGAAGCGCGTGAATCTGGGTTCGGCTGGTGAGATCGGCAATTGGCTTGTCGATATCCAAAGTCGGGGTGTTGTGGTCTTCGGTGGCGATTGTGAGATCCGGGCGGCGAACCGGGCGGCCGGCTAGGCGAAGACCGTCGAAGGCCTGTGGGCTGGTAACCTCGTGCACCAGGTGAAGGTCTATATAGAGTAGGTCTGGCGCGCCATCTTCCCCTTTGACGACCAAGTGGTCATTCCATACCTTTTCGGCAAGGGTTAGCGGTTTCTGCGACATTTTCACCTCCAAAGCTTCAGAACTTCAAGTTTACCGAGATAGGCGTAGGCTGGCGGGGTGGATAGTACTCAACTTCTGAATTTACAGAGAAAGACTATTCGAACTCTAACCCTCGGACAGGTGTTAAGCGGCTTCGGATTAGGCTCAACTCTGTCTATCGGGGCTCTTTTGGCCGCCGAACTATCCGGTTCGGAAGCCTGGAGTGGCTCGGCAGCAACTTTTTCCACCCTTGGTGCCGCATTTGCTGCGATTCCACTAGCCCGAATGGCCCATAAACACGGACGTCGCGTTGCGCTGGCATTCGGCGCATCAATCGCCATCACCGGCGCGATTTTGGTTATTTCGGCCGCTGGCCTGCGCCTCTTTCCACTCCTACTTTTAGCGTTACTTCTGATGGGTGCTGGTTCTGCGGTTGGGCTACAGGCCAGATTTGCAGCGGTAGACCTTCCGGATCAGGGCAGAGCCGGGCGAGATCTATCGATTGTCGTTTGGGCAACCACCGTTGGTGCCGTGATTGGGCCAAACCTGTTTGGGCCCGGTGAAGTTCTTGGTCATGCCCTTGGTCTTCCAACCATGACGGGTCCGTTCATGATCACCATCGCGGCCCAGCTACTGGCAAGCCTGGTCTTTTTCTTCGGCCTTCGACCAGACCCGCTCAAAACGGCTCAGGCCATCTTAGAAAAAACCTCGGCCGAACCGAAAGTTTCTCTTAGGACCGCCTTTGCAACATTGAGGGCCTATCCGAGAGCCGCTTACGCAATTACCTCAATCTCTCTGGGTCACATGGTCATGGTGTCGGTGATGGCGATGACGCCGGTTCACATGAAGCATGATGGTGCAACTTTGTCTTTGATCGGATTTGTTATTTCGCTCCACATCGCGGGGATGTACGCATTCTCGCCGGTGTTTGGCTGGCTAGCCGACAAATTTGGCACTGTTCAGACCGTGATCCTGGGTCAGATTATTTACATTGGCTCATTGTTTATTTCGGCTTCCGCAGGAATGAACCACGACCAGACCACCCTCGGGCTATTTCTACTAGGGCTCGGCTGGAGTGCCACAACTGTTTCGGGCTCGGCATTACTAACGGCCACGCTCCCGCCAGAACAAAAAACTAACGTTCAGGGTTTGAGTGACTCGAGCATGCAGTTTTCTGGTGCCTTTGGAGGTGCCATCGCAGGAACACTTCTCGCGGCGGTGGCGTTCGCAGGTCTAAACTATCTCGCTCTAGCCCCCGTGGCAGTTGTACTAGCCCTCAGTGGTTTTGCGCTACTGCGCAAACGCTCCCGCTAACCCTTAATGTATGGCTGCCCTGAGGCGGCCGGAGCTTTCACCTTGCCGGCAAAACCAGCAACGGCAATCAGCGTGACAAGGTAGGGAACCATAGTAATGAAGTCGGTTGGGATGCCGGGAGAAACTCCGTTGGCCCAAACTCGCAAGATGATTGCGAAGCCGAACAGCAGGGCAGCGGCCGACACATAGAACGGCTGCCAGCGACCAAGGATTACTACCGCGAGAGCGATGAATCCGAGACCACCCGCCATCTCGCGACCGAAAGCTCCAACGTTACCGATGGTGAGGGCAGCGCCACCGAGACCGGCGATTGCACCGCCAAGGGTGACCCACCAGAAGCGTGTGCGACCAACGTTGATTCCAACGGTGTCGGCGGCGGTTGGGTGCTCTCCAACGGCACGTGCGCGCAAACCCAGCTTGGTTCTAAACAGAATGAACCACACCAGCGGCACGAGGATGAAGGTTAGGTACACCGTAATTCTGGCTTCGAACAGCGCCGGGCCGATGATTGGTAGGCCGCTCAGGTAAGGAATTGCGATGATGTCGAAGGTGCCAGGGAAGTTGGCTTCCTCGCCAGAGCTAGCAAGCCACTGCGAGTAGAGGAAGTTGGTAATACCGATAACCAAAACATTGATCAGAACACCAATGATGATCTGGTCCACCAGATACTTCACGGCCAAAGACGCCAATGCCATCGACAGAATCGCAGAAGAAATCATGGCGGCGATTAGCCCGAACCACAGGTTCTGAGTGATTGTTCCAACCACAGCCGCCATGAAAGCACCGGTGAGCAACTGGCCTTCGATGGCGATGTTGACCACGCCAACGCGCTCAGACATCAAACCGCCAAGTGCACCAAGGATGATTGGCACGGCCAAAACCACTGCCGAACCAAGAATGAACGAAACTGGCACAACGTTTCCGGCAGCAAGCCAACCGAGTAGACCGGTTGCTCCCAAAAGACCGGCCACCAAGCTCACCCACATCGGCGTGTGCTTTTCGCGAATGGTTAGCCAAGCCGAGTAAACAGCTCCAAGGAGCATCAATGTTCCGAGTACCACGTTGGCGAAGGTTGATGCCACAACCACATCCGGCACCGAGAAGATGTCGCCTTTGTTGCTGAGGTTGTAGGTTACGTCGCCAGGCTTGCCGAGAAAACCGAACAGCACCAAAACGATGCCTGAGAAAAGCGCCAGCACAGAAGGGGTTTTCCAACTGGGACGAACCTCGGAGAGCGAGAACATGCCGGGAGTTACTTCGGTCTTGGTCATTATTTTGCCTCCGGCTTCGGAAGGTGGAAGACTGCGCGAATTAGCGGTGGTGCCGCGATGAACAGAACGATCAGCGCCTGGATGATTCCGAGAACCTCAGGTGAGACTCCAATGATCTGCATCGACGGCGAGCCGGCTTTGAAGGCACCGAAAACCAACCCGGCAATAACCACTCCGCCGGCTCGTGAGCCACCGAGCAGAGCAACCGTGATTGCGTCGAACCCGATGTTCGCCTGGATACTTGAGGTTAGACCGCCGGTTTCACCAAGACCCTGGTTGGCCGCCGCGATTCCGATGAATGCGGCCGATGCTGCCATGGCCCAAACGTAGGTGCGCTCCACGCTGATACCAGCAGCGCGCGCGGCATTGGAGTTGTGGCCAACCATTCGGAATCGGTAACCGATAGTTGATCGTTCCATTAGCCACCAGTAGACCAACGCGGCGACTAGGGCCTGAAGGATACCGATGTTGAGCTTGAATTCGTCGCCGAGCAATCTCGGTAACTGAGCGGTGAGAGCAGGTGGATCAGATTTCGGGTTTCCTCCCCCGCCCTCTTCAAGCAATAGTCCAGGAGTTCTAAGGAACCAGGTGAATAGATCCAGAGCGATGTAGTTCATCATGATGGTCACGATTACCTCGTGGGCGCCCGTCCTGGCTTTGAGAAAACCAACCAGGGCACCGGTGCCCATGGAGAACGCGATGGCAACCACCAACGCCAAAACCATGTGTAAACCGTATGGCAGTTCCATGCGAGTGGAGACCCAGGTAGCACCCAGTAGACCCATGACCAGCTGGCCGGTTCCACCAACGTTGAACAAACCAACGCGGAAGCCCAGCGCAACTCCGAGTCCGGCCATAATCAGCGGTGCTGCCAAACGCAGAGTTTCGGTGATTGGGCGGAACATGCTAACCGGATTGTCAGCGCTTAGGTTGATTATCGAACCTTTGAAGAGTGCACCGTAGCCGTCGACGATGGTCTGACCGGCGGTCTGCAAAGTTAGTCCAGGGTTAGAAAACAGGGTTTCGTAGGTGGCAACCACGTTTTCGTTGAAAACGGCCATGAAAACCGAGCCAATCGCAAATCCGAGTAAGACCGAAATTGCGATTCTGGTATAGGTTGCCGACAGGATTTCCCGCATGATTTTGCTTTCTACGTTCATGCTGCGATACCTGCCATCATTTTGCCGAGAGTTTCACGGGAAGTTTTAGAATCAACGATTCCAACTATGCGCCCCCGGTACATCACTGCAATTCGGTCGGCTAAAGCCAAAACCTCATCGAGTTCGGTTGAGATCAGAATTACCGCGCGGCCAGAATCTCTTTCGGCCATGATTCGCTCGTGAATAAACTCAATCGAACCAACGTCTACACCTCGGGTTGGTTGCGCGGCGATGAGAAGCTTCACATCGCGGCTCAACTCTCGGGCAACCACAACTTTCTGCTGGTTTCCTCCGGATAGCTTGCCGACCGGGGAATCAGCAGATTGAGTGCGAACGTCGAACTCGGCAATCAGCTTCGCCGAAATTTTGTCGCGTGCCGCAAAATCAATGTTCACTCCGCTGGCGAATGGCTTTCCAAAGGAACCGTTCAGCATGAAGTTTTCCGCGATAGAGAACTCGCTCACCAGGCCGTCTTTCTTGCGGTCTTCTGGAACATAGCCAATTCCGGCCTCGAGGTGCTTGCGCACCGAAAAGTGATTTACGGTCGTGCCGGACAATTTGATTGAACCGCTGCCTCTGATGACCGAACGAAGGCCGAGCAAGGCTTCTGCAAGTTCGG
>CALPUC020000019.1 GCA_943326655.2 Rhodoluna limnophila | reverse complement strand
TTAGCCCGCCGAACTGACGGGTTACATTATCGGCGACCAAAATCGGGTCTACCTTTTTGCAGCCTGGTTCGATTGTGCCTACGGCAATGTCATTAGCCATTGAAACGCAGCTCCTTCTTGTTGCCGAACATGCCCTGAGGCCTGAAAATCACCAGGAGCATCAAAGCCAAACCGATGAGGATGAAACGAACCTGGCCTACCTGGGCTGGGTCTAGGAAAGGCAACCAACCCAGTGCCGACATTCCGGCGAGGATTTCGTTCACGAAGACCCAGAGTGCGAAGAAGACCATGCCGCCGGCGATTGGGCCGAGCATGCTGGCCGCCCCACCCAGTAGCAAGACTGTCCAGACCATAAAGGTGAAGTTAGTTACCCAGGTTTGCGGCTGAACGTTTGACATCGCTAACACGAACACGATTCCGCCAAGACCGGCGAACAGACCGCCAACGATTAGTGACTGCAGTTTGTAGGAGAAAACGTTTTTGCCAAGGCTTCGAACTGCATCCTCGTCTTCACGGATTCCCTTGAGAACACGACCCCACGGTGAGCGCATCATTAGCCATACCAGAAGCGTGGCCACACCGACCAGGCCGAATGAGAACGCTCTTAGCCAGAACTGATCAGCGGTCCAGTTAAATGGACCAAAGCTGTACTGTCCGTCTGGTATCGGATTCCAATCGAAGAAGTCGTAACCGAACTGGCTTAGACCGTTTGAACCACCGGTGACGTCTCTGAAGGCGCTGGTAGACATCAGATAGCGGAAAACTTCCGAGGCGGCGATGGTAACGATTGCCAGATAGTCGGCTCGCAGGCGAAGTGTTGGAATTCCGAGGATTAGGGCAAAAATCACCACGCATAGAAGTGCAAAGCCCATGGCCATCAGCAGAGGCAGTTTTAGGGTTAGGTAGCCAATTGCCGTGCCGTAAGCTCCCACGGCGGCAAAGGCAGCCTGACCGAAGTTGAGCAGACCGGTGAAGCCGAAGTGAACCGATAGGCCGATTGCACAGAGGATGTAGGCGGCGGTTAGCGGGTCGAGAATTACCCCTACCGTTAGGTTGAATGTCTGAATCCAGTCCATGGTTTTCTCCTAACCGATTCTTTGCTTCTTGCCGAGAACACCCTGCGGGCGAACTAGCAATACCAGAATCAGGATGACCAGAGCGGCCGCGTACTTCAGGTCGACGGGGAGAACCAGCGATGAAAGCTCAACCACGAAACCAATGATTAGGGCGCCAACGGTTGCTCCCAGAGCGGTGCCCAGACCACCGAGGGTAACGGCAGCGAACAAGAGGAGCAGAATCTGCGATCCGGTTTGGAAAGTCGCCTGGAACTGAAGGCCGTAGAAAAGACCCGACAAACCGGTTAGTGCTCCGGCGACAACCCAAACGATTCGGATTATTTGCTCAACGTCGATACCGGAGGCTGCGGCCAGAGAGGAGTTGTCCGATACCGCACGGGTGGCTTTACCGATTCTGGTTCGAGTCAGGAATAGAGCCACTGCGGCCAGAGTGATAACCGCTAGAGCCATCGACCAGATTGAAGTAACGGTGGTGTTCACTGGGCCAAACTTGACTGCTTCGTACTCGCCAGAAAGAACCTTGGTGTCTCCGCCGAAGAACATAAGCAGCACGTAGCGAAGCAGAATCGCAAAACCGATGGAAACAATCATCATCTGGTTGAGCCCCACACGACGCTTTCGAAGCGGTTTCCAAACGGCTGCGTCTTGAGCGTAGCCAAAAGCGGCCGAAGCAAGCACTGTGAGGAGCCCGGCTAACACGAGCGGGAACTGGAATACCACCGCGAGCAACCACCCGGTCAGGGCACCGAACGTAACCATTTCACCGTGAGCGAAGTTGTTGAGACCCGTGGTTCCAAAAATTAGCGAGATACCAATCGCTGAGACCGCTAGAAGAAGCCCGAGATTTAAACCGGCAAAAAGACGAATGACGAGCTGATCCGAGAACGACTGAATTACTCGATTGCCTTTTCCGAGGGGAAAGAGAACCGCCGCTTTATCGGTAACCGTGACGTCGGCGACGCGAACCGCGTTTTCTGGATCACGAAGCCCGACACCCTCTGGTAGAGATTTCAGATCAATCGCGACCTCGTACTTGGCACGAGTTGGCACCACTAATTCCCACTTACCGTTTTCATCGGTGGTAGCAACTTCGTCGAAGTTCGGGCCGGTCACGCGTAGTTTGATGTCGGCAACACCTTTGCCATCGTTTTTCACGGTTCCACCAACAATAAGTTGGCTCTCGTTTTTGTCTTCGGTGTGAATTGAAACACCGGAATTCAGGCTCTGGGCGCTTGCTGGAGCACTTCCGGCAAAGGCGGTGAGAAACACGATTAGGGTGGCAAAAAACAGCCCGATTCGCTTCACTCGCAACATGGCTAACTGGTTCAAACTAAACCTCTCGGTCAAAACCGCAACCGATTGCTTCGTTGCGTATCTAAAGTGAAACTTTACTAGATTTACATTCGCCGAAAACCATGTTTTGCCCGATAGAAACATAGTTGTTGCAAAGGGTAGAATTAGGGGATGACCCAGAAAGACCCCTTTGGTTTTGTCGGATTAACCTACGACGACGTGCTTCTTCTGCCTGGCGAATCGAATATTGTCCCCAGTGGCGTGAGTACTAAAACCCGCCTAACCAAGCGCGTTGAGATCAACGTTCCGCTTCTTTCTTCAGCAATGGACACCGTAACCGAAGCCAGAATGGCAATCGCCATGGCTCGTCAGGGCGGAATCGGCGTTTTGCACCGCAACCTTTCTCTGGAACGCCAGGCTGAGTCGGTCGACATGGTGAAGCGTTCGGAAGCGGGAATGATTACCCACCCGGTAACCACCCACCCACTGGCCACCATTCAAGAAGTAGACGAACTTTGCGGTCGCTTCCGAGTTTCTGGTCTTCCGGTTATCGACGAAGACGGAATCCTGTTGGGAATCGTGACCAACCGAGACATGCGTTTTGTGCTTGAAGTTCAGCGCCCAACCACACTGGTCAAAGACATCATGACTCCGATGCCTCTGGTTACTGCAAAGACCGGTACCAATCCAAACGACGCAATTGCGCTATTTGCTCAGCACCGAATTGAAAAGCTACCTCTTATTGACGACAACGGGCGCCTAACCGGTCTGATTACCGTCAAGGACTTTGACAAGAGCGATAAATACCCTTTGGCTTCAAAAGACTCTGCTGGTCGTCTGTTGGTTGCCGCTGCGGTTGGCGTTGGCAACGACGCCTGGGAGCGAGCCATGGCACTTATCGATGCGGGTGTAGACATCCTGGTGGTAGACACCGCACACGGCCACAATAGAGCCGTCTTGGAGATGGTGGCAAAGCTCAAAGCTGAACCGTTTGCCAAAAACGTCGATGTAATTGGCGGAAACGTGGCAACCCGCGAGGGTGCTCAGGCACTGGTTGATGCGGGAGTCGACGGCGTGAAGGTTGGCGTTGGTCCGGGCTCAATTTGCACCACCCGCGTTGTTGCCGGGGTTGGCGTGCCACAGGTCACCGCGGTTTACGAAGCGTCTTCGGCATGTAAGCCGGCAGGAGTTCCCGTGATCGCCGATGGCGGATTGCAGTACTCCGGAGACATCGCCAAGGCTCTGGTTGCCGGTGCGAACGCCGTAATGCTTGGCTCTCTGCTGGCCGGAACCGACGAAGCTCCTGGCGACATCACGTTCGTTGGCGGCAAACAGTTCAAAACCTATCGCGGCATGGGCTCTCTCGGAGCCATGCAATCTCGGGGTGAAGCTAAGAGCTACTCGAAAGACCGCTACTTCCAAGACGACGTGCTTCGCGAAGACAAACTTGTTCCAGAAGGCATCGAAGGCCGGGTTCCTTACCGCGGCACCGTTCATACCGTGGTTCACCAACTAATCGGTGGGCTACGCGCATCGATGGGTTATGTGGGAGCTGAAACCATCGACGAACTTCAAAGCAAAGGTAAGTTCGTTCGAATTACCGCCGCCGGTCTCAAGGAATCACACCCGCACGACGTGCAGATGATTGCCGAAGCCCCAAACTACTCGAGCCGTTAGGAACCCACGTTGACCGAAATCGAGATTGGCCGTAACAAACGCGCTCACCGAAGCTGGGCATTCGACGACGTCGCGGTTGTGCCTTCGCGCCGCACCCGCGACCCGAAAGATGTTTCGACCACCTGGAACATCGACGCATATTCTTTTGACCTTCCAGTCTTGGCCGCTCCGATGGACTCGGTGGTTTCTCCTGATACCGCAATTGCCATTGGCAAGCTTGGCGGACTTGGCGTGCTGGATCTTGAAGGTCTATGGACTCGCTACGAAGACCCGAGTAAGGCGCTTGGAGAGATTGCCAAATTGGCGCCAGAAGCGGCCACCGCTCGCATGCAGCAGCTTTATTCGGAGCCAATCAAAGCTGAGCTAATCAGAGACCGTCTGGCTCAGATTCGAAGTGCCGGAGTCACCGTTGCCGGTGCCCTCTCGCCACAGAGAACCGCAGAGTTTCATGAAGCCGTGGTCAAAGCTGGAGTAGATCTTTTTGTAATTCGCGGAACCACCGTTTCGGCCGAACACGTTTCGCAAACGGCAGAGTCGCTGAACCTAAAAGAATTTATCTATGAACTCGATGTTCCCGTGATCGTTGGTGGAGCCGCGACCTATACGGCAGCTCTTCACCTGATGCGCACCGGTGCTGCCGGGGTTCTGGTTGGTTTCGGAGGCGGAGCGGCTTCGACCACCCGTAAGGTTCTCGGCATCCACGCACCAATGGCAACCGCGGTGGCCGACGTTGCCGGTGCTCGTCGTGATTACATGGACGAATCCGGCGGCCGCTACGTACACGTGATCGCCGATGGCGGTCTTGGAACCTCAGGCGACATTGTGAAGGCAATCGCTTGCGGTGCCGACGCGGTGATGCTCGGTTCGGTGTTAGCTCGCGCAACCGAGGCTCCCGGCCAGGGATGGCACTGGGGCCAAGAGGCTTTCCACCCAGAACTTCCTCGAGGCTCGCGCGTAAAGGTAGGTACCTCTGGCACGCTTGAGCAGATTCTGCTCGGCCCATCATCTTCGGCAGAAGGAACCACCAACCTCATTGGAGCGCTAAAGCGAGCCATGGCAACCACCGGCTACAGCGATCTAAAAGAGTTCCAGCGCGTTGACGTGGTTGTTGCACCTTACAACTCGTAAATGACCAATCCAACTTTTCTTCGAGTCGCTACGCGGCCTAAGTGGGTTGGCGCCCTGTTGCTCGCGCTCGCGGTGGCAGCGGTTTTTGCGGGTTTCGCCCAGTGGCAGGCCGACCGCACTTTTCGATACGTGCCAAAAGCCCCGATCGACGTACCGATGGTTCCACTTTCCCAGTTGGCTGAAACTTCAAGCGCGTTTTTGGCCACCCAGGCAGACCGGTTAGTTTCGGTTGAGGCCACCCCGATGCCCGATCAGTGTTACGTGATTTCAAGCCGCATCCAGCTGGTTGGTAAAGAAGCGTCGAAAACCGGCTTTTGGTTGGTTCGCCCGGCTATCACTGCCGAGGGAAAGCTAGCGACTCTGGCGCTCGGTTGGTTTGCTACCGAGAAAGAATCTGTTAACCGCTGTGAGGAGATTAAGAGTTCTCCCCAACTTACCGTTCTGCAAACTTTCCGAGGGCTATATCAACCCAGTGAAGAACCAAGAGCGAGCAAGGGCATAGTTTTTGAAAGTCTTTCCGTGGAGCAGGTCATAAACCAACCGGGCATTGCCGATTCGGTCGATGCATACGCTGGATTTGTCATCGTTCAAAAACCCGAGCACATCGGGGAGGCTATTTTGATCGGTAACAATCCCGGCGAAACCACTTTCAACTGGCTAACCGCTTTTTACGCTGCCGAGTGGGCGCTGTTCGCAGGATTCGCCATTTATCTATGGGCACGTCTGGTGAAGGACGAAGTGAATCGCCAAAACCGCGAAGGTAGAATTGACTAATGCCAACCCCAGCCAACCACCGCGAAACCGTGACCCGAGTACTTAACCAGTACCGAGTTGCTGCCAACGTCACCGGGGTGTTCCTGATAATCATCACAATCCTCTATGTAATTCGCCTATCCAATTCCACCGACCTGTGGCTTTTGGGTCCACGTGGTTTTCTCTGGTTTGAGACCTTTACATTAGACGCCGACGATTTCCGGGTTGGTCTTCCAGACACCGGAATCAACCTCACGTCGATTGTTCTCATCGTGCACGGCTGGCTCTATGTGGCATACCTTTATACCGATTTCCGCCTGTGGTCGCTTTTGCGATGGAGCCTCTGGCGCTTTTTGCTCGTTGCAGCCGGTGGAGTGGTGCCGTTCTTGAGTTTCTTCGCTGAGCGCCACTACCGAAAAATCACACTGAGCGAAATCGACGCCCTACCGGCGGAGGAAAACCGATGAACCAACCGGTACTAGTCGTTGACTTTGGTGCGCAGTATGCCCAGCTGATCGCTCGCCGCGTGCGTGAAGCCGGCGTCTTCAGTGAAATCGTTCACCACAACGTAACGGCTGCCGAAGTTCAAGCCAAGAACCCGGCCGCCATAATTCTTTCGGGAGGCCCGTCCTCTGTTTACGAGGACGCATCTCCGCAGCTCGACCCAGCAATTCTTGAGCTCGGGGTTCCAATTCTTGGAATCTGCTACGGTTTCCAAACCCTCGCCAACGCTCTCGGCGGACGCGTAGACAAAACCGGTAAGCGCGAATACGGAGCAACCGAACTAACCGTGAAAGCCGGCGGCGAGATTTTGGCTGGCCAACCCGCATCGCAGATTTGCTGGATGAGTCACGGGGATCAGGTAATGCAAGCCCCGGCCGGCTTTGAGGTTTTGGCTTCTACCGAGACCACCCCGGTAGCCGCCTTTGCAAATAGCGAAAAGAAGATCTACGGCGTGCAGTGGCACCCGGAGGTAAAGCACTCGCAGTTTGGGCAAAACGTGCTGGAGAACTTCCTTCACAACGCTGCCGGCATCCCGGCAACTTGGAACTCGGGAAACGTCATCGCAGAACAGGTTGAAAAGATTCGCGCTCAGGTGGGAACCGACCGCGTAATCTGCGGTCTCTCCGGAGGAGTCGACTCCGCAGTCGCGGCTGCCCTGGTTCACAAGGCCGTTGGCGACCAACTCGTGTGCGTGTTCGTGAATCACGGACTTTTGCGCCAAGACGAAGCCGAACAGGTGGAACGCGACTACGTTGCTGCCACCGGAATTCGCCTGGTGGTGGTTGATGCTGAAAAGAAGTTCCTCGACGCACTGGCCGGAGTAACCGACCCAGAAACCAAACGCAAAATCATCGGCCGCGAATTCATTAGAACCTTCGAAGAAGCCCAGAAGGCCCTAATCGAAGAATCGAAAGCCGACGACCGCCCGATTCGGTTCCTGGTGCAGGGAACTTTGTACCCAGACGTGGTTGAGTCTGGCGGCGGGGCGACCGCCGGCATCAAGAGCCACCACAACGTTGGAGGTTTGCCAGACGACCTCGATTTTGAACTTGTTGAACCCCTGAGAACTCTCTTCAAAGACGAGGTTCGCGCAATCGGTGCCGAACTCGGCCTGCCTCACGAAATCGTGCAGCGTCAGCCATTCCCAGGCCCGGGTCTCGGCATTCGAATCATTGGCGAAGTTACCAAAGAACGCCTCGACCTATTACGCAAGGCAGATGCCATCGCTCGCGCTGAACTAACCGCGGCCGGTCTCGATTCCGAGATCTGGCAGTGCCCAGTGGTCCTGCTAGCCGACGTTCGCTCGGTTGGAGTGCAGGGTGATGGCCGTTCCTACGGGCACCCGATCGTGCTTCGGCCGGTTTCAAGCGAAGATGCCATGACCGCCGACTGGTCTCGATTGCCTTATGACGTACTGGCGAAGATTTCGAACCGAATCACCAACGAGGTTGAGGGTGTGAACCGAGTCGTCCTAGACGTAACTTCGAAGCCACCCGGAACGATTGAGTGGGAGTAAACATTGTTGGTGTTTGGGCATAGGGGTGCGCCGGCCTACCGACCCGAAAATACTATGGAGTCATTTGAGCTTGCTCTAACCATGGGGGTAGACGCCCTGGAATGCGACATTGTGCCAACCAAAGACGGGCATTTAGTGCTTCGCCACGAATCAGATTTATCCGACACCACCGACGTATTAGATCGCCCAGAATTTGCCGGACGCTTTCACTCCACCGAGCTAACTTTGGCTGAGATTCAAACCCTTCGGGCGAAGGAACGCCTGCCCGAATGGCGTCCTGGTTCGGCGAAGTTTGACGGGCAGTTTCGGATTCCAACCCTCACCGAGTTTTTGAACAGCGACATGGTGGTTGGGCAGACCCTGATTCTGGAAGTGAAGGATGCGCCGAACTTTCTGAGTCAAGGAATCGACATCGTGTCGCTATTTGCCGATGTCGTAGACGAGACCGGCATTGCATCAAGGGCAACGGTTTTGGTGGAGGCGTTTGAGCCGCCAACGATGGAGGCTTTGCGCTCGCGGTTTGGGAGCAGATTTCCGCTCTATTACGGGCTCGAAGAGTGGGACGAAGAAAATGCCTTCAAATACGACGGCGTGAGTCTTGATTTTCAACTGATTCGCCGCCGACCCGAGCTGGTTGCTCGCATTCACGAAGCCGGCCTCCCAGTTTGGGGCTTCACCGCGCGCGTGGAATTTGCCAAAAATTCTGTTGAAGAGTACTTCCACCACCTCATCGAAACGGGCGTGGATGCAATCTTCGCCGACCACCCCGACCTGCTTCGAAACTATGTCGAGGGTCTAGCCTAAACTTGAGCCGACATGTCGACTCCCCAACTTTTTAGTTCGTTCAACGAATCTCGCCTGCTCGATGGGTTGAACCCGCAGCAGCGAGAAGCGGTTTTGTATCGCGGGCAGGCGCTACTGATTGTGGCGGGTGCGGGTTCGGGTAAAACGTCGGTACTCACCAAGCGAATCGCTCACCTTCTGGGCATGAAAGAGGCGTGGCCGTCTCAGATTTTGGCAATTACCTTCACCAACAAGGCGGCAGCCGAAATGCGTCACCGCGTGCGCGAACTCTTGGGCGGAGAGGCCGATGGCATCTGGCTCAAGACTTTCCACTCGGCCTGTGTTGCCATTTTGCGACGCGAATCGGAGCGCTTGGGCCACGACCCGAACTTCACGATTTACGATTCTGGCGATAGCCGAGCGATTTTCAAAAGACTCATCAAAGACCTCGGAGCCGATCTTCACAAGCTAACTCCTGGCGGGGTTTCTTCGGCAATTTCGAATGCCAAGAATGAACTGATCGACGCTGAAAGTTTCGCTCGTAACATCGACTCTGCCGACCCGGTTCAACGAGCTATCGCTTCGATTTACAGCTCTTATCAGGCTGAACTTCGCCGAAATAACGCCTTCGACTTCGACGATTTAATCGGCGAAACCGTTCACCTCTTCCGGGCTTTTCCTGCCGTGGCAGCGCAATATCAGCGCAAGTTTCGCCACATTTTGGTGGACGAATATCAAGACACCAACCACGCTCAGTACGCACTAATTCGCGAGCTCACCAAAGAACTTCCGGCCGAATATTCTGATGTTGATCCTCGAACCGGCGAGCTTCTTCGCCCGGCTTCACTCACCGTGGTGGGCGACAGCGACCAGTCGATTTATGCCTTCCGTGGCGCGGATATTCGCAACATCGTGGAATTCGAAAAAGACTTCAACGGCGCCAAAACGATTCTGCTCGAACAAAACTATCGGTCAACCAACAACATTCTGAAGGCCGCCAATTCGGTGATTGGCAACAACTTTGATCGCCCAAATAAGAACCTTTGGAGCGATAAAGGCGACGGCGAAAAAATCGTTGGTTACACCGGTTACTCGGGTCACGACGAAGCCCAGTTCATCGCCGACGAAATCAACGATCTTCACAGCCAGGGAGTGAATTACCGTGACATCGCGGTGTTCTATCGCACCAACTCACAGACTCGTGCTCTGGAAGAAATTTTCATTCGATCGGCGCTTCCATACCGCG
>CALPUC020000018.1 GCA_943326655.2 Rhodoluna limnophila | reverse complement strand
TGATCCCGGAAACACTATAGACAACAACGTACTGACCAAAAATGTGAATAGAACAGTCCACCAAAATTCGCTGCGACGTGCGCGGCCCTTGAAGTTGGCGTAGTTCTTGAAATAAGACTTAATTGCGTCGATAAATGACATTTAATCCCCTTTGATGTTTTGCTAAGTCCCGTCTGAAACTCGCTCCGATTCTATCCAGTTATGCACAGATTTTGGTGGCAGTCGAATTCGCCAATTTCCTTGGTTACTGTTTTCAGTAATTTGAAAGGCCAAACCTTGGAAGCATCTGCTACATTTGTGGTAAACGATAGGAGTTTACCCATGGCCACCGTATCCGTTCGCCTGAATGAAGAATTAGTGAATGAAGCTCGCGCAGCAGCTGCTTCGGAACACAGAACCCTCCAGGCGCAAATTGAGTTCTGGGCAAAAGTCGGGCGCACTGCGATTGAGAATCCAGACTTACCCGGTGACTTCATTGCCGATATTCTTATTGCGATGGCAGAACCCAGAGAAAACATGGAACCTTTCGTTCCCCTAGGTCGCACCGAAGAATGAATTGGTCACTCAGCCAAACCAAGAAGTTCAAAAAGGACTACAAAAGGCTCGACAAGCCAATCCAAATACTGGTTGACGACGCCCTGGAGGAAATCCAGAATGACCCAAGTATCGGCGAACCAAAAGGATATGACATCACCGGTATCTCTGTTTACAAATTCACATTCAAGGGGCGGCTGTACCTACTCGCCTATGACGTCAATGACGCCATTCGCATGATTTTTCTTTTGTCCGTCAGGTCCCACCAAAACTTCTACCGAGATCTGAGCCGGTAAACAAAAAGCCCCCTATTTCTAGGAGGCTTTTAGTTCATATGGGATATCTTGTGGAGATGGGGGGAATTGAACCCCCGTCCAGAACAAAGATTCTGATTCTTCTACGGGTGTAGTTTCAGTATCGCTTTACTCGGTCCTGGCCATACCCTGAAACAAGTCGACCAACAAACCCAGCCTGAGTAAAAGTCCCGCGAAGCCCTAAGGCGTAACTAAGCAGCAAGATCTCTAGATAACGCCAGGACCCGGAACGAGATCAACTCCGGACTGTCGGACTTCAGGCTAGCGGCGCTTAGGCAGCTAGGGCGAAGTCGGTGCGATTGGTTTTGGCACCTATAGTTTGCAAAGAGCGTTTACGAGATAACTCTGCATCCTCGACCCGCTTCATTCAGGCACAAAAGCACTGTCGAAACCGATCATCCCCATATGTAGTTTTCAAATTCCTGATTGCTCAGGACTCTTATAGTAACTGCTAACAGTGACTTTTTATTCCCTCTACCAATCTTTACCCTTGGTGGAAACGGCTCTAGCGGCTTCGCGCTTATCCTGCGCTTCCTTGAGGGCGTGGCGTTTGTCGTAATCCTTTTTACCTCGGGCGAGCGCGATCTCAACCTTCGCACGTCCGTCCTTGAAATAAATCTTCAACGGAACGATGGTGTAACCAGACTCTTTGGTCTTCTGGAGAAGTTTGTAGATTTCGGCGCGGTTTAGCAGAAGCTTGCGCTTACGGCGAGACGAGTGGTTGTTCCAGGTGCCCTGGGTGTATTCGGGGATGTGAACGTTTTCTAGCCAGGCTTCGCCGTTGTCGATAGACGCGTAGCCATCTACCAGGGACGCGTGACCGGCCCGTAACGACTTCACCTCGGTTCCAGAGAGAACCATTCCGGCCTCAAAAGTATCCTCGATGTGATAGTCGTGACGGGCTTTGCGATTGCTGGCAACCAGCTTTTCGCCTTTTTCCCTGGGCACGATTCACTCCAATTTCTAAACTGACCCCTTGGTCAGCCTTTTAGTTTATCAACGCAGGTTGCTGAAATACTAGGCGCGAAGGTAACGCTTGATTGAAACGATTGAAGCGATTGCTGCGAGGGCTACGCCGATGCCGAAGATGATCGGAACCAAACTGAGCGCGGTTCCTAGGCTAACGAAGTTGGTGAACGGGAGGCTTTGAGCAAGGTAACCCTGCACAAAGAACTGAACAATAGCCACGACGGTGCCGCCGGCAAGTATCGAACCAATTGCAGCAGCCACCACACCTTCAATTATGAAAGGCAGCTGGATGTAGAAATTCGATGCTCCAACCAATCGCATGATGCCGATTTCACGACGTCTTGAGAACGCTGATTGGCGAATGGTGGTGGAGATTAGCAAGATTGCTGAGAAGAGCATCACCGATGCGATTCCCACGGCGGCCAAACTGGCTGCGTTGAGGATGCTAAAAATCTGATCTAGGTAACTGCGTTGGTCTCTAACTTCTTCCACCCCAGCGACTCCGGTGAAGCTCTGGGTGATGATCGCGCCGTCGGTTGGATTCTTGAGTTTCACCCAGAAGGTTTCATTCAACTGATCGGCGGTGACGTAGTTGGTGATGGTGTTGTCTTTGAATTCTTCTTGAAACTGCTTCAGTGCTTGGTCCTGGTCTTGGAAGTAGAACTTATCTACGTATGGCGAAAGCGTGGAGTCTTGCAATTTGGCTTCGATCGAGCTCTTCACATCGGCCGATGCTGCTCCCTGAGGGCAGGCCTCAGCCGGAGAGAACTCTGAGCATAGGTAGACAGCAACCTGAGCTCGGTCGTACCAGTAGTTCTTCATCTGGCCGATTTGTAGCTGTAGTAGTGCAGCAGTGCCAACGAAACTTAGCGAAAGAAAGGTAACCAGAACGATGGAAACAACCATGCTCAGGTTTCGTTTTAGGCCCTGACCTACCTCACCGAATACGTAGCCGAGTTTCATCGCGCTTCCTCGGCCTTTTCATATCCCACACCGCGGTCGTCGCTAACAATCTGTCCGTCTTTTAGAACGACCACTCTGCGCTGCATGCGGTCGACGATGCCACGATCGTGAGTTGCCATGACGATTGTGGTTCCAGCTGCGCTGATGCGCTCGAGTAGGTTCACGATTTCCTGGCTAGTGGCTGGGTCGAGGTTACCGGTAGGTTCGTCCGCGAGGAGAAGCTGTGGCTTGTTCACGATTGCGCGAGCAAGGGCAACGCGCTGTTGCTCACCACCGGAAAGCTCGTTCGGGTAGCGGTCTTGCTTCCCCTCAAGGCCGACCAGTTTCAAAACACTTGGCACAGCCTCGGCAACAAATGCTGGCGATTTGCCAATAACCTCAAGGCAAAAGGCAACGTTCTGGAAAACGGTTTTATTTGGCAGAAGACGAAAATCCTGGAAAACCATGCCGATGTTGCGTCGGAAGTAGGGCACTTTACGGGCTGGGATGCTGATGAGGTTCTCCCCCAGCACAAAGATGCTGCCCTTGCTTGGAACGTCTTCGCGCAACATCATTCGCAATAGGGACGATTTTCCGGAACCGGAAGCACCAACTAGGAAAACGAAGTCACCTTTTTCGATTTCAATCGACACCGAATCGAGGGCCGCGCGGCTGGCGCCCTTATAGGTCTTGGATACTTTTTCGATCGAAATCATTGCAGTTCCAGCCTAGGCGGAAAGGGGCTCTAAGCCTGTTTACGCCACCGAATTCCAGCCGAAATAAATCCGTCTAAGTCGCCATCGAAAACGGCAGAAGGATTATTCACTTCGTACTCGGTGCGAAGGTCTTTCACCATTTGGTAAGGGGCCATCACGTAGGAGCGCATTTGCTCGCCCCAGCTGGCCTTCACATCTCCGGCAATCTGCTTCTTCTGCGCTTCTTCTTCGCGACGTTTGATTTCGAGAAGTCTGGATTGCAAAACGCGCATGGCTGCAGCCTTGTTTTGAATCTGCGACTTCTCGTTTTGGCAACTAACCACGGTTCCGGTTGGGATGTGGGTGATGCGAACGGCAGAGTCGGTGGTGTTCACCGACTGACCACCAGGACCTGATGAACGGAACACGTCGATGCGGATGTCGTTTTCCGGAATTTCAATCACATCGGTTTGTTCGATGAGCGGAACCACTTCAACCGCAGCAAACGAAGTTTGGCGCTTTCCAGCCGAATTGAACGGGCTCATGCGCACGAGACGGTGAGTGCCACCTTCAACCGAAAGAGTGCCAAAGGCATAGGGGGTATCTATCTCAAAGGTGGCCGACTTAATTCCCGCCCCTTCCGAGTAGCTGATGTCGAGAACCTGAGCTGGCATCTTGTGCTTTTCGGCGTAACGCAAATACATACGCATCAGCATCTCGGCGAAATCGGTAGCGTCGTCGCCGCCGGCACCCGCACGAATAGTTACCACAGCGCCGCGGGCATCGTATTCACCGTTGAGCAGCGTCTGAATCTCCAGCTCACCAATATCTTTTGAAAGACCTTCTAGCTCAGCCTTAGCTTCGTTTTGGCTGGCCGAATCGTTGGCGTCGTTAGCAAGTTCAACCAGCACCTCGAGATCGTCCATTCGGCTGGTAATACTCTCGAGTTTGGCCAGTTGCGCCTGAATTCTGCTCAACTTGGAGGTAATTTTCTGGGCTTTGGCTGTGTCATCCCAAAGATTCGGATCGGCAGCCTGCTCCTTGAGAACTAAAACTTCCTGATTCAATTTCGCAGGGTCGACGACCACGCGAATGCTCGAAAAAGTGTCTTTGAGTTCGCTGATTTCTTTGGAAAGGTCTATCTCTGCCATGTGCTTCTAGTTTAGGTAACCGATAATTGGCAAGTGGCCAAAACTAATCGCAAACTTATCGGCGGACTGGTTGTGCCCGTGTTCATGCCATCGATGCTTTTCTCGATTGGCGAAAACGCCCTAATTCCTCTAATTCCCGCGAGCGCTGAGCGCCTGGGCGCAGATTTGGCTACCGCTTCCCTGATTGCCGGGCTACTGATGTTTGGGGTCTTGTGTGCCGATCTTCCGGCAGCCAAGTTTCTCGCCGTTGTTGGTGAACGCCGAGGAATGATGTGGGCTGCCTACAGCGCAGCCATCGGCGTGGCCTTTGTTGGCCTAGCCGACAGCCTTATCACCATGTCAATCGGTGTGTTCTTGATTGGCGCCTGCGCCTCGGTTTTCGGTTTAGCAAGACATACCTACATCGCCGAGCACGTTCCGTTTGGTATCAGAGCACGAGCCCTGTCAATTCTTGGTGGGATGTTTAGAGCGGGCGGAGTGTTCGGACCACTTTTGGCAGCAGGTCTAATCGCGCTCGGCGACGTTGAGATCGTTTACTGGGTTGCCGTTGCTTTGTGTGTTGGCGCCGGAGTGCTGGTGTTCACAACCAAGTCAGACCGCACTGCCGACAAATCGAATCAGCTGCGTCACGGCACCTGGCACATCACCAAGCGCGAGTGGAAGAAGCTTTCCACCCTGGGTGTTGCTTCCGCTTTTCTTTCGATTGTGAGAACCGCTCGAATCATTGGCTTGCCACTTTGGGCTCTTTATCTCGACATACCGGTTGCGACAGCAACCCTGTTCATCGGCATCTCGGCAAGCCTAGATCTTGTTCTCTTCTACACATCTGGGCAGGTCATGGACAAATGGGGTCGCCGAGCTGCCGCCGTGCCAACCATGTTTCTACTCGGCCTCACCATGTTCTTACTCCCGCTCACCACTGATGAGTGGGGAATCCTGTGGATTGGTTTGGCAATGTCGGTTGCCAACGGGCTTGGTTCTGGGCTGATCATGGTGTTAGGCGCAGACCTTGCTCCTGCCGACGCTCGTGGCGAATTCTTAGCCGCGTTCAGACTCATGATCGACGGATCAACCGCTCTAACTGCACCCATCTTGGCGCTAGCCGCAGTTACCGTTGGGCTCAGCTATGGTTTCGTGTTTTTTGGAATTTTGTCTTTGGTCGGATCTTGGTTGATGTGGAAGCACATTCCGATCCATATACAAACTCCAACTAAATCGCCCTAGCCTTACTGGTCGCACAAACCTTCCCGAACAACTCGAAGGACAAACCAGTAATTGATTCCCATGTTGTGCAGACCAGCGCTTCAAGCGTCTTTCCGTCGCGACTCAAAATAGAAACGGCGGTGGGGTCGATACCTAAGTGTTGTGATGCGATTTGTGTCAGACCTTGAACCGCTGGTGCATATTCCAAGCCCACCACAGGTGAAATGGAGTCAGTCTTCAAATCCGTTGCCACTTTCAACGCCAACGCATCCGAAAGCTGTTTGTTTCTAAGCGTTTGGATTTCCACGCCGGTGAGTTCAACGAACACAAGAGTAAGAACCAAACTTAGGCAGATTGCCGCTACTCCGAGTGGAATGATTGAACCATCTTCAGAGTGCATCACGGATACTCAATCCGCGTGACGAAATCTTCTCGCTGGATGCCACAATGCAAACCAATGATTCCCCGCAGGCAAACTCAGAGATTTCCACTTGCGTGAAGTTGTAGTCCTGTTGCAACTCGGGAAGGAGAAGATCACCTTTGCCAAGTGCAATCGCTCTAGCCATTTGGTGAGCCAGCAGTTCAATCTTTAGTTTGTCGTCTATCCACTGGGAGAGTTGCATACCCCCTGAGAACACGAGCATTTGACCCACAAGGACGAAAACAATGAATTCGACCACTGCTGAGCCTGAGGTTTCTCTAAGTTTCGTTGACAGCATGGGAACTCACCGTGATGGAAGGAACGAAAACATTTAGTAACCCCAAAACATTCCATGCCGTCAGCTTGATCTCAACCTGACTTAGGCCATTTTGAACATTTACAACTGGAGAACTGTTGGCCTTGAGTCTTGCTGCAACATTGACCTTCACTTTTTGCCGAATGTTGCTCAGGTCGCTGTCTGGTTGGCCAGCTTCGAATGCGGCAGTCGCGGCTTCAACACGGAGTTGGGTTTTGGAATAACCCGTCCAAGAAACTTGGACCGACCCAGAAATGCAAATAATCAAGGGGATCACTAAGAATAGAAATTCGGCCACCGCCGAACCTCGCTCAGAAGTTTGCAACTCTATTGAGTGACTGGTTGAGAATTCCGCTGAGAGCCGGGGTCGCCACCGACCAAAGCACAACGACCAACCCTGCCGTCATCAGGGTAATTAAGACCCAGCCTGGCACGTCTCCTTTTTCTTTCCAAAGGTGTTTCATTTTTCTCCTTACTGGTTGAGGTTTAGGTACTGCATTGATGGGAAAAGCGCGAAGACCACGGTGATTGGCAGTATCAAAAAGACCAGCGGGAGAAGCATTAGATTCTCTTTTTTTGCAGCAATGGCCAACTGCTCAGCTGCAATCAGGGAGCGATTAGTTCCGACTAGCATCGAAAGTTGCTCGACTAGCGGTGTTCCGAACTGGAGCGAAACCTGAAGTTTTACGACAAGCTCATCCAAGACCGGGCGTTTTTCTTCAGAGCGAAGTTGAGCTAATTCATCGTAAAGATTTCCCCCCATGTTTAACCCGACTAGCAATTTGGCGAATTTGCTTGAAAGCGGGCCTTTGGCCCTCGGAATTACCGACTCAAGTGCCGCAACCACACTTAAACCAGCATCAATTGCAACGCCGAGCAGTGTGGCAATCTGCACCACCTCATGACGTTCGACGATAGAAGTTTTCATGCTGCAGCGCTGGTTCCGAAGACTCGAGGTAGCTCACGCAAGGTACCAGCTTTCACGACCAGTCGAAATGCCAGAAGCGAAAGAGAGAATCCTCCCAGTAGCAGAAGTCCGCCAGTTTCAGTATTGAACACTTGCCGATTCTGCTCGTTTGCGCAAAGAACAGTGAGCAGCACCCAAGGAGCCAGAAGTCCGAGTTTGGCGACATTTAGAATTGCCCCGGTACGAGCAGCTACCGAACCTGCAGCCTCAAGCTCAAACCGCACCGCGCGCACATGATCTTGAAGCGCTGGAATTAGGTTTTGGCCTCCTGTTTGGTGGGCAAGATCGATTATTTCGACAAACAGATCGGCCGCACCAAAATTAAGTTGTTTTGAAAAAGTTCTAATGGCGATTGATAACCGCACTCCGGAGTCGAGGTCTGACACGAGTTTGGAAATCGGCTTTTTCAGCTCGTTCAAACTGAACTCTTCCGCATAGCTAAATGCATCGGTTAGAGAAATGCCTGACTGAAGAGCTGAGATGTATAACTCCTCGAACTGAGGCCACAATTGGGCTTGCGCTCTGGATAGGCGCTGCGAGTGAACCTTTTTTATTTCAAAGAAAATAAGAATTGCTGACGAAATCGCGATAACAACCAAAGCCCAAGTCACAGTTGCACTTCCGATAAACCTAGGTTCTCGGGGTCCGTCATTTCTTGAATGGACGAGACCCTTCGCTCGCCGGTGGGAGAACGTGAACAGTGAACAAAGAGATTTACGCAACCTCCGATGATTGATCGCAGGAAATCCGAAGAGATGTTGCTGCCAGCGAGGAGCGGCAGAGTTTGTAGCTTCTTCAGAGCCTCCTGAGCTGAGTTGGCATGAATAGTGCACAGCCCTGGAATACCTGAGTTCATTGCGATGAGGAGATCCAGCGCCTCAGCACCGCGAACCTCTCCAACTACCAACCGACTGGGACGCATTCGAAGCGATTCGCGAACCAATTGCCGCAAGTCGACTTCAAAGCGCCCCTCAGTACTCGGCGGGCGAGTTTGCATAGCAACCCAGTCGGGCAGAAGACAGCGCAATTCAAAAGTATCTTCAACCGAGACGATTCTCTCCTGATGGTTCAATCCACTTATTAGGGCGGACAACAGGGTAGTTTTGCCGGCTTGCGTGGCGCCTGAAATAAGAAGATTCTGGCCCTGATTCAATCGATTTATAAGCAGGTCGGCCTGTTCCGCAGACAAAACATTTGCGGCGGTGAGGTCTTGCAAAGTGAGAATACTCTCTGAGAATTTTCTAATGTTGAGGCTCAGATGCTCGCGAGTGATGTCTGGAATAACCGCGTGAAGCCGATAACCGTTGCCAAGTTGGGCGTCGATGAAGGGAGTTGATCTATCGAGCCTTCGCCCGCTAAGGCGAATAAGCCTTTCCACCTGTGTTTTCAAATCGTCGGCGTTGAATGAACGTAACTCCTCAAAGTTCAGCCCATTCTTTGCATACCTAATTTCTCCGGGACGGTTGATCCAAATTTCCTCAATTGTCTCGTCGTCCAGAAAAGGTTGCAGAAATGCGAAACCAGTAAGTGTTCGATGCAGATCCTGATGCATTGAAGCTTCGTCGAGCACAGCCTCGTTGGAACTTTCAACATGTTCATCAAGGACGCTTCTAATGGCCTCTCTGATTGAGGTTCCATCTCCAATTGCACGCTTTCGAGCCTCTCTGGAAAGCGTTTGCACGGTTCTGCTCATAGCCAAAAAGGTATAGGCAAAAAATTTTGACCTCACCGAGTTTTCCACAGCCAACTCTTGCTAAGATTGACGAGTTATGCGGGAGTGGCGAAATTGGCAGACGCACTAGATTTAGGTTCTAGCGCTTAATAGGCGTGTGGGTTCAAGTCCCACCTTCCGCACCAAAACAGTTGAGAGTCGAACCTTCGGGTTCGGCTCTTTGACTTTAACTACTGCAAGAGGGCTTCTAGTGCCGCTTTCGCGTTAATGATTCCAACTCCGTAGCCGCCGTAGGCGCCTCCGTCTTCGATGCTCGCCAACCCAGTTCCTGCACAGTTAACCGGAGACGTTGATAAGAACGGCGTGGACGTAGTTTTTAGCGCTGTCCAAATCGAATCAACAAATGCGCCGTTGAAGGTTTGATTCGGATTTTCTCTAAGCTTCGCCGAATACATTAGGGCAACAGTTCCACTCACCACCGGCGCCGCCATTGACGTTCCAATTTCGTATTCGTAGCTGGCTGAGCCTGGCTCTTTGGTGCCCGAATTAATTGTGGAGTAAATCTGACCGGCTGAACCACCTTGGCAGTAGTCGCCGCCGGGTGCCGAAATGTCGACTCCATAAGGAGTTGAACTGTATTGATCGGCAGCGTTACTGAAGTTCGAGTAAAAGGCTGGTTTTCCCTGTTTGCCAGATGAACCAACGTTGATGGTTGGGAAGCAGTTACCCGGGTAACTCAGGGAAGCGTAGGCAAGACCTCCCGTGACCGGATTGTCGTTTCCGGCTGCCGTGATTACGGTTACCCCGGCAGCTTTCGCTGCAGCCAAGGCGGCTTCGGTTCCAGAATCACACCCGTAGCTCTCTCCCCCAATCGAAATGTTTATCACTCTTGCCTTATTGGGGTTGTTTGGCACTCCAACTCGGCTTATGCCGGCGGCCCAGTAGATTCCCGAAACGATATCGGCGGTGGTTCCGCCTTCTGAACCAAGCACTCGCACCGGTAGAATCTTTACATTCGGGGCAATCCCGACAACTCCCTCTGAGTTATCGGAGGCTGCGACGATACCGGCAACGTGAGTGCCATGCCAGGATGAACTCTCTTTCAAGGAGCCATCTGGATTGAGTTGGTAATCTCCCGCATCGTGAGCGTCGCTGTCGCGACCGTTCCCGTCATTCGCGCTTGAACTGTTCGAGATCATGTCGTAACCGGGCAAGATTTTTGACGACGGTAGATCTGGATGATCGGTGTAGCCGGTATCTAGAACCGCCACAACAACATCTTCGCTGCCGGATTCAATCGCCCAAGCGTCGCTCACTTTAGCCGAGTAAGGTTCACTCGATTTTAGGAACCATTGGAAGGAGTACTTGTTGTCGTC
>CALPUC020000017.1 GCA_943326655.2 Rhodoluna limnophila | reverse complement strand
GTTCCGAGCAGGCTCAGATACCAAGGGGTATTTGGCACTTCGTCGTTGTAGCCGTCTACGATATTGGCTTCGGCAATCGCGGTAGCCACCTGTGTTCCTCGCGAGGAAATGTAGGTGAACTGAACATTCTTGCTCTTGGTCTTAGAGTCGGTTCCGAGCAAAATCATGTCTACGCGCTGTTCGCCGTCGTAGATTTTGACACTCTTGACCTTGCGGTCTTCAATCAGAGAAAGACCGTAACTGGTATCGACTTTTTGGTAGGTAACCGAGGAACCGAGCGACGAGCCAATAAAAATGGCTACGAGGGCAAGACCGATCCACAGAATCGGACCCTTCAAGAGTTTCTTCATGTTTTCAGACAAGGACTTAGCCTCTCCCTTTTTCTAGTTGGCAGGGGGAATAACATCAAGGCTACCTGCTGAACTTCCCCAAAAATTCAGTTGTTCGCCGAGGGGGTAAATCTGCTACGAATAGACCGAAGGGGCCAAAACGGCTACTCCGCGAAGTGATCGGTAGCGCTCGGCATAGTCGAGGCCGTAGCCAACCACAAACTCGTTAGGGATATCGAAGCCGACTAGCAATACATCAACCTCAACCTTGGCTGCGTCTGGCTTTCGCAATAGTGCTGCGATCTCAACCGAAGCAGCTCCGCGAGCCTTCAAATTTGAGATTAACCAAGATAGCGTGAGCCCCGAATCGATGATGTCTTCGACAATCAGAACGTGACGACCGAGAACATCGGCGTCTAGGTCTTTGAGGATTCGAACCACTCCGGAAGACTGAGTTCCCGAGCCGTACGACGAAACTGCCATCCAGTCCATCGTGACTGGAATTTGCATGGCTCGGGAAAGATCTGCCATGAACATCACAGCGCCTTTTAGCACTCCCACTAGAAGCACGTCTTTGCCGTCGTATTTGCTATCCAACTCAGCAGCCATTTCAGCAACTCGCGAGTCGATTTGTTCACCGGTGACCAGCACCTTCGTGATTTGGTCAGTGACCTTTTCTAAATCCAATTAACAGGCTCCAGGTTTGAGAGTTTTTGTGCTTTTGAGAACGATGTTTTCGCCCTGTCGTTCTACTCTAACGCCTGGCACGGTAAGCGGTTTCTGTCCGTGCCAATTCGTTAATAATCGATCGATTTCAAGCACGTGGGTTCGGTGAAAATGACCATCGAGCGCCGTTCCGGCGATTCGAATCACCCGATACCTGATTGCTTCGGGAAGTTTAGAAAGCCCGTCGATTGACAGCTCGATTGAATTAGACGAAGAACGGCTAAGGGCTTGATACGCATTTTCAGCCAGTTGATCCAATGCGTCGGCATCCTCCCGAAGTTGATCCGCTGTTCGCGCCAAGCTTTCGGCGATGCCTGGCCCGAGCTCCTTTTCCAAAACCGGAAGCACGAGTTCACGAACTCTCACTCTGGAAAAACGGTCTTCTCTGTTGTGAGGATCGTCCCAGAATTTGAGGTCGGTTGCTTCACAAACCTCTACTGTTTCTCTCCTGGTAACAGTGAGCAAAGGTCTCAGGTACCGACCGGTAAGTTCTGCCATGCCACTCAGGCTTCTTGCGCCTGAACCTCTGGCCAATCCAAGTAAGACAGTTTCAGCCTGGTCTCCCAGAGTGTGCCCGAGCAACACGAATTTGGCATCGTGTGCCGCCGCCACCTCGTCGATGGCTTCGTAACGAGCCGCCCGTGCTGCCGCTTCCAGCCCGCCTTCGCTGCCAACCTCAACCGTGACGATTTCAACGAGCGGAAAACCTAGCTCGCCCAATTGCGCGGCGGTGTCTTTTGCTACTTTGGCAGTTTCGGCTTGAATGCCGTGATCCACAATCACCGCTCCAATTCGAAGCCCAAGTTTCGGCCCTTCAAAAGCGAGCGCCGCCGCGAGCGCCAAAGAGTCGGCTCCCCCTGAGCAGGCCACTAAAACCAACTCGTTGGTTTCCACTCCTTGACGCGTGAAACTTTCGCGCACCAAACGGCGAACGTCGGCTACAGCCGGTGTCATTTTGGAACGCTTAGTCATTGGTCTCTTTCGATAGACTTCTTGGCAACAAGCCTATTTAGGAGAACCATGGGTTACGAAGTAGTTATTGAAATTCCTCGGGGAAGTCGCAACAAATATGAGGTCGACCACGAGACCGGTCGAGTTCACCTAGACCGCGTTCTGTTTACCCCGTTTGTTTACCCGGTCGACTACGGCTACTTCGACAAGACTCTCGGCGGCGACGGAGATCCACTAGACGCACTAGTGCTTCTCGAGTTCCCAGTGTTTCCCGGTGTTGTCGTAGACGTGCGCCCGGTCGCTGTTCTTCCTATGGAAGACGACGGCGGAATCGACGAGAAGCTGGTTTGCGTTCCAACCAAGGACCCTCGCTGGTCGCACATCCAAGACCTCGCCGACATCCCAGAGCAAACCAAGAACGAGATTGAGCACTTCTTCACCCACTACAAAGACCTAGAACCGGGCAAGTGGGTAAAGGTTGGTCAGTGGGCCGGGCGCGACGCGGCCGAGAAACTAATCAAAGAAGCTCAGGAACGCTACGTTCACTAAGCGCTAGGTCGAGCGGCGTAGGGAAATAGTTCTCCCCAACGCATTGGCACTTCTCGAACAAATGCTCCTGGACGCGGGGCTTCCAACATCTTGTTGTTTCCGCTGTAAATCGTGATGTGATATTTGTCGCCATCAAACGCACTAGAAGTTGTATAGAAAAGTAAATCCCCAGGCTGACGTTCACGCATTGGGACCAGCTGCTTGCGCTGTGCCGCTAAGCGGAATTGCGCCACCACCGAATGCCAGCTGATGTAAATCCCTCCCGCTTTTTTGTATGTCGTCATCGTGAGCCCGGAACAATCCCAGAAGTTCATACCAGACGCACCAAAAACGTACTTGTCTCCGCGTTGGTCCCTGGCAAAAGCCAACACTTTTCGAACCACTTCAGGATCCGCGTCTTTCACCTTGTATAACGAAGGGGCGGTTAAGACGCTTCCAGCATTTCCGTTATTTTGCCTAATTTCCGCGGCGATACCTTCCGCTCGTCTGCGTTCCAGATCGGCGCTAGTTCGCTGCAGAACTGCCAGTTGCGCGTAGAAAGTGGTTTGCAAAGACTTGTTGGCGTCTATCTTGTTTGATAGCTCGTTGGCGGCGCTGGCCGCCTTTTCGTAAGAAGCCTTTGCAACCTTGGCCTTGGCTGCCATGTCTAACTTCGCCACGTTGAGTTGGTCGGTAACCGACTGCGCATAACGCTGTTTCTCAACCGCCTTGCGGTAGGTGGTGTCGTTTTGCACGGCGAGGCGATCGCGAGCTCCGAGTTGATAGAGCAAATTGTCGGCTTGGCCAGCATTCAAAAGCAGAGAAACGCCGGTGCCAGACGAGCCGTTGCGATACATCTGAGCAGCTATTTGCGCCAGACGAGCCTTGGCGTCATTCGCCTGTTCGTTGGCAACATCGGCCTGAGCTTGCAACGTGGCCACTTTTGCAGAGATCGACTGTAGTTGCTCTTTTGCAACGTTGTACTTCTCGCCTAACTGAAGCGCTACACGGGATAGTTTTTCTTCTTCTTTTAGTTGAGCCGCCAGAATGGTGTTGAAACGAGCGATCAGAGCCTTCTTTTTGGTCACGCTCTTCTTGGCCGCTTGAACCTCAGACCAGGTTGGGTAGCTGGGAACCGCGTAACTTGGGGTGGCGACAAACGATGTTGTAACCAGTGAGCTCGCCAACACGGTTACCCAGAGCACGCGCCAAAACTTCCCTGAAAACTTCACTTTTCAAAACTAGCATCGAGTGTTGAAAGCGTCCCTGAAGAAAGCCTGTGAATGGCGGGGTTGCGCAGAGGGGCTTCCTCAAGTAATCTTGACCCTTGGTGCTATCAAGTATCAAGCTTTGTAGGCCCCATCGTTTAGAGGCCTAGGACACCGCCCTTTCACGGCGGCAGCACGGGTTCGAATCCCGTTGGGGTCACCACAAAGCCTGATTCGAGTGGCAACATCTGGTCCTGTAGCGCAGTTGGTTAGCGCGCCGCCCTGTCACGGCGGAGGTCGCGGGTTCAAGTCCCGTCAGGATCGCTAGGTTGTTGAGAAACTACCTTAGGCTCTGTAGCTCAGTTGGTAGAGCGAACGACTGAAAATCGTTAGGTCACCGGATCGATGCCGGTCGGAGCCACAAAAACCCCGGATCTCACGACCCGGGGTTTTTGCTTTAACTCAATTTTTTGTTACTTGCCGCAGTTGCAGCCGCCGCAGTTGCAGCCATCTTGGAGCTTAATCATTTTGCGCCTCCTTCCAATGTGCTTCTAATGCGAGCATACGCTTCGGGGTTAGACTCACACTAGATTTCCCATCAAACTGTTAGGTTCAAAAACTATGACCAAGACTCGCAACCGTTGGATTGGTCTCGTATTTATCTCGATGGCCATTTCGTTGGTAATCATCGACGGAACCATCGTGAACACGATTTTCCCAGACATCATCCGTGCGCTTGATTTGACTTCTACTGAAGTTCAGTGGGTTCAAGAGAGCTACGTGCTCGTGTTTGCGTCGCTGCTTTTGGTTTGGGGTTCTCTGGGCGATCGCTTCGGTCGCAAATTCATTCTGGTTCTGGGTATCGCGATTTTCGTGGCTAGCTCGGTTTGGGCCGGTTATTCAACCGACGCCACGAGCATGATTGCAGCCCGCGTGGTTCAGGGAATCGGTGGTTCGATGGTTCTGCCAAACACACTCTCGCTGGTGAATGCAAACTTCCAGGGCAAAGAGCGTGGAATCGCGTTCGCCGTTTGGGGAGCCACCATCGGTGGAATGGTTGCCCTGGGGCCTGTGCTCGGTGGTTGGTTGGCAACTTCGTTCGGCGAAGACGGATGGCGCCTGGCTTTCAACATCAACCTTCCGCTAGGTCTGATTGTTATGGCCGGTCTTATTTACTGGGTGGCCGAGTCTAAGCAGGCTCAGCGTGCCGGTGGCATCGACTTCGTTGGGGCAATCATTTCAACCGTGATGTTCCTCACCCTGGTTTTCGGTTTGATTGAAGGTCGCATCTACGGTTGGTGGGATCAAACCGAAACCGTATTCGAAATCGGTGGTTTCAAGTGGGCAACCGCGCAGATTTCGATCATCCCTATTTCTCTGGGGATTTCACTGGCAGCATTTATTGCTTTCTACTATTGGGAGCGCTACCGCGAAAAGGCGCACAAGAACGTTCTGCTCGATCTCAACCTGTTCAAGATTTCGTCTTTCCGGAATGGCTCGATTGCCGCGCTAATCATTTCCATGGGTGAATTCGGTTTGCTCTTTGCAATTCCGCTCTGGCTGCAAAACGTTCTGGGTCTCTCCCCAATTGATTCCGGTTTGGTTCTGCTATTCCTAGCGGGAGGCGCTTTCCTCGCCTCTGGTGCGGCCGGTGCACTCAGTGGCAAGGTTCCAGCAGCCACAGTGGTTCGAATCGGTGTCGGCTTGGAATTGGTCGCCGTGGCAACTGTAGCGATTTTCGCCAACGTCGAGGCTGGTTGGATTTCAATCGCCCCGAGCCTTTTCATCTACGGAATCGGTGTTGGTATGGCAACCGCGCAGCTCACCGGCGTGATCATGATTGACGTACCAGCCGATATGTCTGGTCAGGGCTCTGGAACTCAGAGCACTGCACGCCAGATTGGATCGGCTCTAGGCATCGCGGTCCTGGGAACCATGCTTTTTACCGGAACCCAAAACTCCATCGACACCCGACTTGCCGAATTGAACATCGACAAAGAGCGTGCCGGGGTTATCTCTCAGCTAGTCGTTGACAGCGCAGGTTCGGCGATTCCTTCACTGAAGGAGGGCCTGATTGCTCAGCAGTTCCCTGAAGATGTTGCCGACCAGATAGTTACCGCTGCTGGAGATGGCTTCACCGAGGGCACCAGGTTCTCGGCTTGGGCTGCCGGAGTATTTTTGGCTCTCGGTTTCCTTTCCACGTTTGGTCTCGGAAGCCGCAGGCGCAAGGAGTAAAGTAACTCTTTGTGAATGAAACATCCAAAGAGCCTCGCACCAAGCGAATATTCCTCGGTAAAAAACTTTCTAACAAAAAACTAGAAGGCGAACTGCTGCCGAAGAGTGTGGCTCTCCCTATCTTCTCCAGCGACCCGCTCTCATCGGTGGCCTACGGCCCGCAAGAGCTATTGATGATCCTCACCCTGGGTGCGGTTGGTGGAGTTTCAACTCTTATTTACACTCCGTGGATTGCATCGATGGTTGTGGCACTCTTGGCCATCATCGTGCTCAGCTATCGCAAAGTCATCAAGGCCTACCCATCTGGCGGCGGCGACTACGAGGTTGCCAAAACCAACATCGGTGAAAAGTCGGCACTGGTTGTGGCTAGCGCGCTACTGATTGACTACGTGATGACCGTGGCGGTTTCGATTTCCGCTGGTACCGATAACCTCATTTCGGCATTTCCAGCTTTAGACCCCTTCCGAATAGAAATCGCAATCGGTTTCATCATTCTGCTAATGGCAATCAACCTTCGCGGAGTTCGCGAATCGGGCTTGGCTTTCGCCGTTCCCACCTACATCTTTATTGCCAGCGTTTTTGCCCTGATTGGGACCGGGCTCTACCGACTGTTAGTTCTCGGCGAAGATCTCACGGCTCCTTCATCTGGCTATGAGGTTCATGTTGAGCAACAGCTTCAAGCAACACCTTGGCTCCTGGCGTTCCTGCTGCTTCGCTCGTTTGCCTCGGGTTCGGCGGCGCTAACCGGTATTGAAGCAATAGCCAACGGGGTGCCCGCATTCCGTAAGCCAAAAGTGAAGAACGCCCAAATCACCATGACTCTAATGGGCATGACGGCCATCACCATGTTTGCTGGAATCATTTTCTTCGGGCTCGCAACCGGAATTCAATACATCGAGGATCCGGAACTGCAGCTCAAAGGCGCGGATTTGGAGGCATTTATCGCGGGACCACAGCAATCGGTAATCGCACAATTGGGTGTGGCCATCTTCGGCAACGGTTCAATTATGTTCTTCGTTCTTCAAGCCGCTACAGCGGCCATTCTGCTTCTCGCCGCCAACACCGCTTTCAACGGGTTCCCGCTGCTTTCTTCGGTTCTGGCAAAAGACAAGTACGCCCCTAAAGCGCTACTGACTCGCGGAGACCGTTTGGTTTACTCCAACGGAATGCTTTCTCTAACCGCCGCAGCCCTGGTGATGGTTCTGCTCTTCGAGGCCGATGTGACACGACTAATCCAGCTCTACGTGCTCGGCGTATTCACCGCTTTCACCGTAGGCCAAATCGGTATGTTGCGCCACTGGAAGCGCGGACTAAAAGACGGTTCGATTAGCAAGCGTGAGGCCACTAGCGGACGAATTATCAACGGAATCGGTGCATCACTTACCGGCCTGGTGCTAGCAATCGTTACAGTGACCAAGTTCCTCGAAGGTGCCTGGGTTGTTTTCGTCATCGCTATCCCGCTCTACTGGGTGATGCTCAACACCAACCGCTACTACAAGACCATTGAGGCCGAAATCGCCCTCGACGAAAGCACCGAGTTTGGAAGTAAGGGCGACTACGCGGTTGTGCTTATGGACAAGTTGAACAAGCCACAGCTCAAGGCTCTCGACTACGCTCTTTCCAGCAAACACGATCGCCTCGACGCCGTGCACGTGGCGGTTGACCCAGACCGTGCCGAAGCATTCCGCCTGGAGTGGAAAGAATTCGGAATCAAGGTTCCGCTCAAGATCATCGAATCGCCATACCGCGACTTCAGCGCTCCGCTAATCGAATTCTTGGAAGACCACCGCAAGCGCCACGGCCGCGAGCGCATTTCGGTCTACCTACCGAAGTACATCGTGGGTCACTGGTGGGAGCACATCTTCCACAACCACCGCGCCAACCGCTTGCGCTCTCGTTTGCTTTACGTTCGTGGCGTAATGGTGACACTGGTGCCATGGCGACTCGAGTCTGCCGAGAAGTTCAACCCCTTCCACCGAAACCCGCTGCCGGGTGACTCTCGTCGTGGGGAAATGGTGAGACCGGTTCAGCGTCGCCATCACAAGCTGGCGCGCAACGAAGTTATTGTGATTACCGCCGACGAAAAAGACGACGAGTAGCTAATTGCCAGGGCTACCAATCCTTCTCACCTTTTTGGGTGGTGCTGTAGGTAGCGCACTTCGGTTCGTGATCTCCAGCTCGGCAGACGACAACGCTACCGGGCTTTGGATTGTGAACCTGGCCGGAGCACTGGTGCTCGGTTTCCTGCACGTTTCCTCGCTAACCAAATCACCTAGGACGCAAGCGCTTCTCGGCACCGGCTTTGCTGGGGGATTCACAACCGTGAGCGGCCTGTTCACATTCGCTCAACTCACCCCGCAGGGAAGCTACGGAGTACTTGCGACACAGATTTTCGTGGGCATTTTGGCCTACTGGCTCGGACGAATCCTGGGCGGTGAACGCGCATGGTCGAGGTCTTAGTAGTCGCTTTCTTCGGTGGTCTGGGAAGTGTTGCGAGAAGCCTTCTGGGCAACTTCAAGGGTTATCTGCCCTGGGGTATCTTGGCTGCCAACACCCTGGGAACCGCGATAGCGGCCTGGTCTATGCTCACACAGCCACAGCTGGGTTTGGTGCTGGTGGCCGGCCTAGCCGGGGGGCTTTCCACCTTCTCAACCTTTGTGGCACAGACCTGGCAACTAGTTCAGAGCGATCGTCGAGTGGCAGCGTTCCTGAATGTTCTGCTGAACCTACTTCTTCCATACACAGCCTTGATGCTCGTGGGCTTTAGTCTGTAACGGCTGATAAACTCTTCTCAGGTTTCTATCCCGTTGATTTTTAGTTAGGGGGCTCGCCATGGGGCGTGGCCGTCAAAAAGCAAAGCACACTAAGGTTGCCCGCGATCTAAAGTATTACAGCCCGAACACCGATTTGTCCGCGCTGGAAAAAGAGCTCGCACCCGAGACCGACGGTAATGAACTTGTCGACAAGTGGGCAGATCTTTACCCAGACGAAGAAGCCGAAGTCGGCGAAACCACCGAAGACGAAGCTAAATAGTTAGTTTGCGTATGCGCCGATAAGGCGTACCGCACCGCCGTCAACGCCCTTAGCACCCTGAACGTAGCCGCTCAAATCGGTGCCAGCGGTCTCGATTGAACCGAGCACCCAGGTTTTGAATCCTTTGGCATTTAGCGCAGCCGCAATGGCTTCAGCTTTGGCCGCCGACACAACGAGTGCCTGGCCGAGACCAAGATTCCAGGTGCCTTCAACGGAAGTTAGCTCGAACCCACCCCAGTTGGAGAGCACGCGGAAAACTTCCAGCGGCGACCAGGTGGAGCGGTCGACATCTAGCGAAACTCCCTGCGGTAGCACACGGGCCAGGTTCGCGGCAATTCCGCCGCCAGTGATGTGGCTCATCGCGTGAACGCCCTCGCCAAGCTCGCTCTCGAGAAGTTCGTTTAGCACACCGGTGTAGAGGCGAGTTGGCGTTAGCAGCGCCTCACCTAGGTTGCCCGAGAATTCGTCGACGTGATCGGTGTATTTGAGGCCCTGATCGGCAACTAGCTTTCGAACCAGTGAGTAGCCGTTTGAGTGAAGGCCAGAAGACTCGACACCGAGCACGACATCGCCAGCGATTACGTTCTGAGGGCCGAGCAGTTTCGACGCTTCAATTACACCAACGGCAGCGCCGGCCACGTCGTAATCATCCGGGCCCAAAAGCCCAGGATGTTCGGCAGTTTCGCCACCAACCAGAGCCACGTCCACTTTCGAACAAGCTTCGGCAATACCGCGGACGATATCGGCGATGCGGCTAGGCACAACCTTTCCGCAGGCGATGTAGTCGGTCATGAACAGGCTCTTGGCGCCAACCACCACGATGTCGTCGACGACCATACCAACCAGGTCTTGGCCAATGGTGTCGTGCTTATCGATGGCCTGAGCGATTGCTACTTTGGTGCCAACGCCGTCGGTTGAAGTGGCAAGCAGCGGCTGCTGATAGTTCTTGATAAAAGAGACGTCCATCATGCCGGCAAATCCGCCGAGGCCGCCGAACACCAAATCGTTGTGAGTAGCCGAAACCGAGCGCTTCATCAGCTCAACGGCCAGATCTCCGGCTTCGGTGTCAACCCCGGCTTTGGAGTAGGCGTTTTCAGTCATTAGTTCTTTTCCGCGTCGGTGACCACAGCGTTTAGCTCTGAGTCTGGGCCAGGTTCACAAGCTGCCGCTTCGTCGCGTTCAAGCAGGTTTTTACCCAACCGGTCTGCGGTTGGAAGTTCGATGGGGTATTTGCCGGTGAAGCAGGCGGTGCAGAGCTCTCGCTCCTGCTGACCGGTGGCGGCAATCATTCCGTCTTTCGATAGGTAACCGAGAGTGTCGGCATTGATCGAAGCGCGAACATCTTCAACTCCGAGCCCGGTGGCGATCAATTCGGCGCGAGTGGCGAAGTCGATTCCGTAGAAACAAGGCCAGGTGATCGGCGGGCTGGAAATGCGGATGTGAATCTCGGCCGCTCCTGCCTCACGAAGCATTTGCACGAGAGCGCGCTGAGTGTTTCCTCGCACAATCGAGTCGTCTACGACGATGATTCGCTTGCCGCGAATAACTTCCTTGAGCGGGTTCAACTTCAGACGAATACCGCGCTGGCGAATGGTTTGCGAAGGCTGAATGAAGGTTCGCCCAACGTAGGCATTTTTTACGAGCCCGTGACCAAACGGGATGCCTGATTCTTGAGAAAAACCAATTGCAGCCGGGGTTCCCGACTCCGGGGTTGGGATTACCAAGTCGGCTTTAACCGGGTATTCACGGGCCAACTGTCG
>CALPUC020000016.1 GCA_943326655.2 Rhodoluna limnophila | reverse complement strand
TTCTTTTTTTCACTCATGATTCCTCCAGTTTAATTCAGTTTGACGTTGCTTCGATTTCGCCCTTGGCCAGGCGAATGTTGAGTTTGGTTCCAGCTTTCACCTTGCTGCCGTCGCTTACCAGCACTCCGGCTTTGTCTCGGACCACCGAATAGCCGCGATCGAGGGTGGATTGTGGCGAAAGTGACCGCAGCATTCCCTCGCGGCTCAGATGTTCGGCTGACTCGCGGTCGATGGTGACGGAAATTTCACCGCGAAGTTCATCGAGAGTTCGCTCCAGATCTTGCTGTTTCTCGGTTAGGAAAACGTAAGGATTAGTCATCATCGGTCGGCTCAAAACCTGGCTGAGGAAATCTGCCTGAGTGCTAACGTAGTGGCCGATACGCTGAACAATGCGATTAACCACTTCGTCGATTCGGTAGTTCTCTTCGGAAACATCGGGCACGACATTCTTGGCGGCATCGGTTGGGGTCGACGCGCGATAGTCGGCAACGTCGTCGAGGATCGGCCGGTCTGCTTCATGCCCAATCGCTGAAACGATTGGGGTTTTAGCGGCGGCGGCAGCTCGAACCACACGTTCGTCGCTGAAGCCGATCAGGTCCAAGAATGATCCACCACCTCGCGTGATGATAATCACATCGACATCCTCAATTGCATCGAGCTTGGCAATCGCCTCAACTACGGCAGCCGGGCAGCTGTCTCCCTGCACTGGAACATAGGCGGTTTCAAAGACTGCTGCCGGAAAGCGTTCAAGAACGTTTTTGATCACGTCTTTTTCGGCATCCGAGTTTTGTGCGGTGATTAGACCAATCTTGCGTGGCAGGAAGGGTAACGGCTGAGCCTTGCTGGGATCGATTACTCCTTCGGCGCGAAGTTTTGCCCGCAGTGCCTCTAGTTGAGCAAGTAAATCGCCCAAGCCAACCTTGCGCATGCTGGTCACGTTTAGCGAGAGCTTGCCGCCGGGTTGGTAAAAATTCAATTTCCCCGTGACGATAACTTTGTCGGAATCGTTGAAAGTTTCGGTGAATGCGGCAGTTACGCTTCTCCAGATCGTTAGGTCTAAGACAGCACCGCCGTTCGTGTCGCGCAATTGCGGGTAGGCGTGCCCAGACGGGCCAATCTTGAACTTCACCAATTCGCCTTCAATTCGGGCTGTTGGCCACTTATTGATTGCCTGGTGAACTTTCTCGTTGAACTCGAGTACCGAGTAGGGGCGAGTTTCGTCTGACATCTCCGATGTCTGATCTTCACTCATGAGCGCCCTCTGACCTGCTCCGATAGAATTGGGGAGTGGTTGAAATCAAGGATACCGAACAGGCGCGACAGCAGGGCTCGAAAAAAGTACTTCTCGCGTCGCCTCGTGGCTATTGCGCTGGAGTAGACCGAGCAGTCATCGCTGTTGAAAAAGCGCTCGATCACTACGGCTCGCCTATTTACGTGCGCAAGCAAATCGTTCACAACATCCATGTTGTTACCAACCTAGAAAAGCGTGGAGCCATTTTCGTTGACGAAGTCGACGAAGTGCCACCCGGCAGCATTCTGGTCTTCAGCGCTCACGGAGTTTCTCCGGCAGTAGTGAAAGCCGCTGATGAGCGCGGTCTCCAAACTATCGATGCCACGTGCCCTCTGGTAACCAAGGTTCACCGCGAGGTGCAGCGTTTCGCCGCCGAGAAGTACGACATCTTGCTGGTTGGCCACGAAGGTCACGAAGAAGTTGAGGGCACCGCCGGTGAAGCCCCAGACGTGGTTCAAATCGTCAATGAAGACGACAGCATCAACAGCGTCAAAATCAAGGATCCAAACAAGGTCATCTGGCTCAGCCAAACCACTTTGAGCGTTGACGAAACTATGGAAACCGTGGTGAAGCTTCGCGAGAAGTTCCCAACACTTCAGAACCCACCTAGCGACGACATCTGCTACGCAACCCAAAACCGTCAGGTAGCCATTAAAAAGGTTGGCGCAATTAGCGATCTGGTGATTGTGGTCGGCTCGGCTAACTCTTCAAACACCGTGCGTTTGGTTGAGGTGGCTCTGTTAGCAGGCGCCAAGGCTGCCTATCGTGTTGACTACGCAACTGAAATCGACGAAGCCTGGTTCGAAGGCGTTGAGTCGGTTGGTGTTTCATCAGGTGCCAGCGTTCCAGAAGAGTTGGTTGAAGAAGTACTCGCCTATCTATCCAAGCGAGGCTACGGCGATGTTGAAACCATCCAAACGGCCGAAGAAGATATTCAGTTTTCACTTCCGAAGGAACTTCGTAAAGATTTGAAGTCTGCCGGCGAAGACACCAGCAACAAGGCCAAACGCTAACCCTTAAACTCGGTTACCTTGACCACGGAACCGTCGCGCGCGTAGGTCGTCCAAGTCCCAATTTGTTTCTCTTGGTCGAAAGAGCCCGAACGCATTAGCGAACCGTCTTTTCGGTAAAACTCCCAGTAGCCGTGCATCTTGCCGTTTAGATACTCACCCTTAAAGCGAGGAAGCCCATTCTCGTAGAACGGGCTTCCTGCAGACATCCTTGAATCCTTAAAGCGACATCGACTTGCCAGCCGAGCCAAGCTCGGTAGCAGCCTCAACCACGCGGGCAGACATACCGGCTTCACCGATCTTGCCCCAGGCACGTGGGTCGTAGTGCTTCTTGTTTCCAACATCGCCATCGACTTTGAGCACGCCGTCGAAGTTCTGGAACATGTGGGCCGCGATTGGACGAGTAAAAGCATACTGAAGGTCGGTGTCGATGTTCATCTTGATAACACCGTGGCTTACCGCTTCGGCGATTTCTTCTGCGGTTGATCCGGATCCTCCGTGGAACACGAGGTCAAATGGCAGGTCTTTTCCGTACTTAGCGCCAACAACCTTCTGGATCTCCCCAAGAAGCTCTGGGCGAAGCTTCACATTACCCGGCTTGTAAACACCGTGAACGTTACCGAAGGTTAGGGCAACCATGTACCGGCCGTTCTCACCAAGACCAAGCGCTTCAGCGGTCATCAGGCCATCTTCAGGGGTGGTGTAAAGGTGTTCACCCATACCGCCCTCAACACCGTCTTCTTCTCCGCCAACAACTCCAACTTCAATCTCAAGCACAGCACCGATGTTGTTGGTTAGCTTGAGCATTTCCTTGGCAATAGCCATGTTCTCAGCCATTGGAACGGCCGAACCGTCCCACATGTGAGAGTTGAACAGCGGGTCTTCTCCGCGCTTTACGCGGTCTTCCGAAATTGAAATCAGCGGGCGAACCAACTTGTCGAGCTGGTCTTTCGCGCAGTGATCGGTGTGAAGTGCAATGGTGATTCCGTAGTTCTTGGAAACCTCGCGAGCGAAGGCAGCCATCGCGGCAGCTCCGGTTGCCATGTTCTTTATGGTCGGGCCACTCCAGTAATCGCCACCGCCGGTGGTCACCTGAAGAATGCCGTCTGATCCGGCTGCTTCCAAACCGGCCAAAGCAGCATTTAGAGTCTGCGAACTAGAAACGTTGATTGCCGGGTAAGCAAAACCGTTCTTCTTGGCTCGGTCGAGCATTTCAAGGTACTGATCTGGGCTTGCTACTGGCATGACTCTCCTATATCGAAAACAAAAACTACTTTGTTGGCTTGGCGTGGGCTACTTCTTCAAGCGGCACACTGCGGTCTGGGTCGGCATTGACCGAGGCTTCTGGCATGTTGTCCAGGTTCTCGAGACCTGAATTTGGCTGGGTCACGGCAACGGCTCCATACTGAACCGCAAACTTCACTCCGCGAGGCACATTGAAACCAACCCCAAACTCATCTGGGCCCTCAACCGGGTTGGTGATGATCGCGGTTAGGAATCCGGCCAGAGTGGCATCGCCAGCACCGACAGTGTTGATTACCTTCACCGGGGGAGTCTTGGCCTGCCAAGCATGTTCCTTGGTCACAGCGACCATGCCGTCTGGGCCAAGGCTGGCCAGCACGCATTCAATTCCGTGTTCACAGAGTTCGCGGGCAGCGTCGATAACGTCGCCAACCGTGAAAAGATCTCGCCCAACAGTCTCGGCAAGTTCGTGCGCGTTTGGCTTAATCACAGCTGGCAGACCCAGGGTTGCGTAGCGCCTTAGCGGCTCTCCGCTGGTGTCCATCGCGACACGAACGCCGATAGCCGTCATGGCATCAAAGAGAGGAGTTAGGTCAACAAAAGTATTTGTGCCTTTGTCAACTGGAAGAGCTCCGGCAATAATTAGCCACTGAGCGCCATTTTCCTTCACGGTTGCAATGGTTAGGTCAACAACTTCTTTCCAGTCGCTATCGGAAAGGGGGCGAGGAGCTTCGTTTACCTTGGTGGTCGGACCATCTTTTTCAACAATCGTCGTCGAAACTCGCAACGTGCCGTCGACCCAGTGTGGAATGAACTGTTCAATTGAGCCAGTTCGTGCCAAAACCCCGGGGTCGCTGTTGCCAATTGGGATTACACCAGGAGCTTTAACTCCGGAAAGGTAAAGACCTCTGGTTACGTTGATGCCTTTACCGGCAAGTTCTTCAACCACTCCGTCAGCACGATTAACCGCACCCTCAATCAGGTTGTGAACGAAGTAGGTGCGATCTAATGTTGGGGCTGGAGTCAAGGTAATGATTGGCGCGCCACTCATAGTTTCTCCTTGTGCGGTAACTGCGGTCTGTTGGTTTAATCCAGCAAGACGTCATCGTCCGCTACTTCCAAAAAGTATACCTAGTCAGCAAGTCAAACTAGAGACTTTGTAACCGCCGAGTCACTACTTGCCCGCCTTATCAGGCCCTTCGGTTAGTTCCTGGCTCGAGGCGCGTTTGGTGTCGGCTTCGATTACCTTCGGCTCAGGGATCACTTCGATTCCTAAACGATTCTGAGAGGCTGTGTTCAAATCACGGGTTGGCTTCAAGAAACTCTTATCAAGATTTGATAGCAGTTTGTTGTAGTCGTCTACTACCGCGTCGATGTGGCCGCCAAGTTTCGAGTACTTCTCCCCGATAATTCGAACTTCTCGGTAAAGCGATGTTCCAAGGTTGATGATGTCGTGGATGACCTTCTCATCGGCGTTCTGCCGCCAGGTGTAGGCAACAGTTTTGAGAACCGCAAACAGTGAAACCGGTGAAACCAGAGCAACGCGGTTCTGGAACGCGTATTCCATAAGGTTCTCTTCATCGAGAGTGGCCGCTAAAACCGGCTCAGACGGAATAAATAGCAGGGTAAATTCGGGTGAGTTCTCCAAGCCAGACCAGTAGTCCTTCTTGGCCAGGTCTTGAATGTGCTTCTTGACATCGGTGATGTGCTGCTTCAAGTACTGCTTGATGATGTCTTTGTTAGCGTCGATACCTTTTTCGCGCTCTTCCTGAGCCTTTAGATAACTCGCCATCGGCGCCTTTGAGTCGATAGCAACGAATTTGGCCTCTGGAAGCATGATCACCATGTCTGGGCGAATCTTCACGTCGTCGTGGTTCACGGTCTCAAATTGGGTTTCGTAGTGAACGCCTTTTACTAAGCCGGCCGTCTTTACGATGTCTTCCAGGCGAGTTTCTCCCCAACCACCGCGAGTTTGGTTATTGGTTAGAGCATTAGCGAGAACGGCTGTAGTGTTCCGAAGCTGCGAGTCAATCGCCTGCTGGTTTCGAATCTGCTCGGTAATGGTGTTGAACTGGCCGGTTCGTTCTTTCTCAAGTTCTTCAACCTTGGCCTGCATTTCACCAAGCTTCACCTTTAGCGGAGAGATCTCGGAGAGCACCTTGGCATCTTGCTCTGCTTCCAACCGCGCTGTTTCGCGAAGCTGAACGAGTTCAGCCTCAGCACGCAAGGCTCTGGCCTGTTCGCCCTGAAGTAGAGCCGCCGAAACCGAGTCGTTTCCCCTACCGCGTGACCCTAAAAGCCAACCGATTACTGCTCCGGCAAGTAAGCCAATTCCAAGAAAAATGTAAGTATCCATGGGCAAACTATGCCACGGACCGAAGACATTATTCGGTTACCAGCACCTTGAACTTCTTGCCTGTTGCCGCAAGTAGTTCTTCAAGAGACTCAACTCCGTGGCGATCGGCGGCGTGAACCATGATTCGAGCACATGCATCAGCATCAGCCAGCGCGTCGTGGTGCCTGAATTCCTCGTGACCAATCGCATAGGCAACCGCGTTCAACCGATAAGACTCCAGGTTGTAGGTCTTTCGAGAAATCTCAAGCGAGCAGGTGTAGGTGATTTGGGGGAGCGTTGCTTCAATCGCGCTCGCGGAAGCTTTCAAGACCCCCATGTCGAAAGGCGCATTGTGAGCCACCAAAATGTCGTCGCCGGTAAATTTCAACAAAAGCCCAAGAGCCTGATCCCAAGAGATTGCATCTTCAACATCACTAGGACGAATTCCATGCACGTTTATGTTTCCCGCATGGAACCAGTTATGAGGGTAAGGCGGCTGAAACATCATCGCCAAACCATCAACCAACTTGCCGTCTCGAACCTTCACCAAACCAACCGCACAAGGCGAAGCGGGGGAGCCGTTGGCAGTTTCAAAGTCGATGGCGATGAAGTTCAGGGGCATAAGTCAATTAAACTCTCTAGATGGCCTTAACTATCGGAATCGTCGGACTACCCAATGTCGGCAAGTCAACTCTTTTCAACGCACTTACTAAGAACAACGTGCTCGCGGCGAACTATCCGTTCGCAACGATTGAGCCAAACGTTGGTGTGGTGAACCTGCCAGATAAGCGTTTGAACCGTTTAGCGGAGATTTTTGGGAGTGCCACCATCCTGCCAGCGCCGGTGTCATTTGTTGACATCGCCGGAATCGTGCGTGGAGCGTCTGAGGGTGAAGGGCTCGGCAACCAGTTTCTGGCCAACATACGTGAGGCAGACGCGATTGCGCAGGTGGTTCGAGGGTTCGTTGACCCAGACGTTATTCACGTGGACGGCAAGGTGGATGCTCACTCAGACATTGAGACCATCAACACCGAACTCATTTTGGCTGACATGCAGACCCTGGAGAAGGCTCGCACTCGCATTGAGAAAGAAGTAAAGGGCAAGAAAGCAGAGACTTCGACACTCGACGTTGTCGACGAAGCTCTCAAGGAACTAAACGACGGCAAGCCACTAAGCGCCACCAAAGTAGACCTGACTCCAATTAGGGAACTTGGGCTTCTAACCGCCAAGCCAATCCTTTACGTATTCAACGTGGACGAAGGCATCCTCACCGACCCGGCCAAGAAGAAGGCGCTCGCGGATTTGGTTGCTCCGTCTGACGCCGTTTTCCTGGACGCCAAGGTTGAGAGCGAACTGATTGATCTAACCGCTGAAGAAGCGAATGAACTCCTCGCTAGCCTCGGTCAGGATGAATCGGGAATGGACCAGTTGGCTCGCATCGGGTTCAAGACTCTCGGTTTGCAGACTTACCTCACCGCAGGGCCTAAAGAGGCTCGCGCCTGGACGATTCGTGCGGGATGGAAGGCTCCAGCTGCTGCTGGCGTTATTCACACCGACTTCGAGCGCGGTTTCATCAAGGCCGAGATTGTTTCTTACGCCGATCTTGATGCTGCGGGCTCAATGGCCGATGCCAAGGCTGCCGGCAAGGTTCGCATGGAAGGTAAAGAGTACGTAATGCACGACGGAGATGTCGTGGAGTTCCGTTTCAACGTTTAGAACCATGGCCGAGAGAGAACTTTATTTTGTTGAGCGTGAGTTCAACTGCGACATCGAAACCCTCTGGAACGCCTGGACGAACGCAAAGGAACTAGAGGCTTGGTATAGCCCGACGATGCTTTCTGTGGTTCCCGGCAGTGTGACCAGCGAAGTATTCATCGGAGGTCGGTGGGCTGTTGCCGTCGACGTGTCTGTGAACGGCTTCAATGCCTACTTCTGGGGTCGCTACTCAGAGGTTGTTCCAAACGTGCGTCTGGTTCACTCCCTTAGCTACAGCCAGGACGAAGCCGAGTTCATTTTTGCCGACGACAATGCTCCTGCCCACCGAATCGTGATCGATTTCGAAAAGCGCGGCAAGAAGTCGTGGGTTCGCTTCACTCAGTTTGGCGAAATGCCTGAGGAGCAGGCGGAAGCTTCGAGAGACGGCATGAACAGTTATTTGGATAACCTAGAGCTTTACTTAGGTCGAGATAAATCAGTTCAAGCAACTGACTAGCACCTAGCGGGCAACCTGGTTCACCAGGAAATGCCAGCCAATCCACCACCAGCCGAGGATGATGGCGATGCGAGTGGTTCTGTGGTGAAGAATTCGATCCATCAGGATTCCTACTTTGTGGAGCTTGATACGCTCGAACTTTGATAGCAGCCAGAGCATGATTCCCAACGCAACAATCACCAAATAGCCGGTGATGACTATGAAGCTCGTGCTGTAGGTCATTTGCTTCCCCAAATCCTAAGTAGACCTAGCCCGAGAAACAGCCAGAGCACCACGAAAACTGTTTGACCGATGGTGTTGTCTAGGAACGGGTCAATCAGCACGCTAATGGTTGGATGCGATGTGAGGCTGTTTGCTAGTTGTCCGAGGATGTTGGCGCCGAATTCCCAAACGCACAGCACGAGACACAGCACTCTCCAGACTGATTTGGTTCTCTGCATCATTGGGTCGGCCAATTCCTTGGGCCCGTTGTCTTTGTACCAAGCGAGGTAGAGGGCGAACGGCAAAATTAGGAAGAGTATCGCCCCGTGGAGATAGGTGTGTCTGGGGAAGAAACTCAACACCAGCCCCAGCATGAGCATGACGATGGTGATTAGCGCATTGCTTACTTTAGGTTGATCTTGAATCGACTTCTTGAAAAACCCCGCGGCATCCAACCAGACGATGAGTGTGCTGGAGCCGAAGATTAGGGTGTCGATTGGTGAGCCACGAAACACTTGAAGCGAAGTGGTTACGAAAAAGGCCCAAACCCACGGATTGGTTATTCCCCAACGCTGTAAAAACAACACCATTCCTACAAACTAGCAGTCGCGGTGGACTGAATTGACTTACTGAGGGCAGTTGCAAAGCTGCTCGGGAGTAAAACCCTCCAGAGCCTCTTCAATGTGCTGGCCACAGCCAGCCCAGGTAACTTTGCTACAGGCCTCGCAAGTTGCAGGTGCGCACATAGTTATTTTCTTTCCTTCGCATCGGTGCCGGCCCGCCAGGTTAGGTAGCCGCCGTCGAGGTTTAGGGCATCAATGCCGTGACCTCGAAGTATTTGAGTTGCCGTGTGGCCTCGCTGGCCAACTTGGCAGTGAACTAGAACGCGTTTGCCTTCGAGTGGCTTTAGGTGATCGCGTAAATCGTCCACGCTGATGTTGATGGAGTTCGGGGTAGTTCCGGCTTGATTCTCGGAAGCAGAACGCACGTCGACCAACACGGTGTTTGGCTTGGCCAGTTGGGCCTCGAGCTCGTGCCACTGGAACGTTGGTGTGCGACCGGTAAGCACGTTGTTGCCAACATAGCCCGCGTGGTTGATTGGGTCTTTTGCCGAGCCGTACTGTGGTGAGTAGGCCAGTTCGAGGTCCATTAGATCGTTGACTGAAAGACCACCGAAGATTGCGGTTGAGATTACGTCGATTCTCTTATCAACGCCATCTTCCCCAACCGCTTGAGCGCCAAGGAGTTTTCCGGTTTCGGGTTCGAAGAGCACCAGCATTGAGATGCGCTTCGCACCTGGGTAGTAACCGGCGTGACTGCCCGGGTGAATGTGAATTACCTGGTGAGGAAGCTTAGAGGCTCGTGCCTTCGCTGGGCTTAGCCCGGTTGTTGCCAGAGCCATTCCAAACGCCCCGATGATTGCCGTACTGATGCTGTTTGCGGCCTTGACCGGCAGTCCGGCAATGGCATCGGCAATCAAGCGTCCGTGGCGATTGGCCAGGTTTGCCAGCGGAACGAGAGTCTCACCATTGGTGAAGTAATCGTGCTTCTCCACCGCGTCTCCGGCAGCAAAGATGTATTCGTCGCTGGTGCGCTGTTGCTCATCGACCCAGAGTCCGGCAGTTTTGCCGAATTTAAGACCGGCTTCTCGGGCTAGCTGGTTATCTGGTTCCACTCCTGCTGCCGAAACAACAAGGTCGCATTCAAGGGAATTCCCATTGATTGAAACGGCGTTGGGAGTGATTCCGGTAACGGCACTGTTTAGATGCAGCTTGATTCCGTTGCTTTCCAAATGCTTTTGAAAAACTTCGACGATTTCTGGTTCAACCTGGCCGAGGAGCTGATTGCCTCTTTGAACTAGGTGAACGTCGAAACCAGCGTGAACTAGGTTTTCGGCAGTTTCGATTCCAATGAAGCCACCACCGATGATCACAGCGGTTTTTGAAACGCTCGTCTGAACGGCAGCCTTTAGAGCGTCGGCGTCGGCGACATCGCGAAGTGAGAGAGCGTATTCGATCCCGTTGATTTCCGGTTGTCTCGGTTTCGCACCTGTGGCCAGCACGAGAAAGTCGTAATGGTCTTCGAAGGATTCACCGGAAATTAGGTTTTTCACGGTGATTGATTTCTGGTTTTTGTTGATAGCGGTGACCATGTGGTTCACCTGAACGTCTAGGCGGAATCGATCGTGAAGCGACTGGGGAGTTTGCAGCAGCAGTGCGTTTCGGTCTGAAATGGTGTCGCTGAGGAAGTAGGGGAGGCCGCAGTTGGCATAGGAGACGTTCTCGCCCATTTCGTAGACCGTGATGTCTGCGTCTTCCTGGAGACGCCTGAGTCGGGTCGCCGCCGACATTCCGGAAGCGACGCCGCCAACGATGATGGTCTTCATGGTTATGCCAGAGACATGAAAGCTTTTTCCAGCTTTTCTCTATCGGCGGTGCCCTCGGCGTCGGTGCCACAGTGGGCCATGCCGGTGGCGATGATGGTAAAGCCAGCGCGGGTGAGCGCAGTGGATGCGGCACTGAGCTGGGTCAGCAGGTCGGTGCAGTCGCGGCCTTCGTCGATCATCTTGACGATTCCTAGGATTTGACCCTGGACGCGCATCAGGCGATCGCGGGCTGCTTTTA
>CALPUC020000015.1 GCA_943326655.2 Rhodoluna limnophila | reverse complement strand
TCCCAGTACTCGGTCTGTATGCCATTTACCGTGAACTACGTTTTGGTCTGAAGGCCGAGGCCATGGGTCGAGAACTTGAGGAAGCTGAAGAATGGCCGGTATTCCAGTTGGTTTTGCGTCCTAGCGGCAGACCAACCAGAGAATCGGCCGACGATAACTTCAAGGTTTACGCGGAAGCAGCCAAGGCCGATTCCGAGAATTGGAAAGCGATCTTTGCACTTTCACTGGCCTACGACGCCTGCGGAGATCGTCCTAGAGCTAGAAAAGCCATGGCCGAAGCCATGGCTCTCCACTCGCAAAAAGCTAAGGCTTGATAATTCCCACGCGAGCCAGACCTAGCCAAATCTGGCAGCCGAGGCAGTAGTTGAAAACCGCGTTTAGGAAAGCTGCGAAGAACGCGGCTGCCGCGGCGATGGTTAGCCCGATTTGAATGTCTAATCCACCGAGCACTAGCCCGGTGCCGGCTACGAGCAAGCCAACTAGTTGTGCAAACTGAGGCGGACGTGAGTCTTCGAGTTCCTTCGGTGCCTGAAGTAGCGGGCGAACCAGTCTCTTGTAAAGGTAACCGTATGGGTGCTTCGAGTTTCCGAGGAACGCTCCGATCGCAAACAGAGCAACTACGATTCCGAGTATTGAAATGGCAATCGAGAAGGTGCTCGGGTTCAGTGAAAGGTATACGACAGTTAGCAGCAGAACCGCGGTAATCGCCGCTCCGAAACGTGGGCCGCGTGGGTCAATCTCTTGTTTACTCATTAGATAACGAAATGTCCTATCTCTTCTTCAATGGTTGATGGTTTTGGTGCTCCACCAATTCTTGATTTCACGATTCCATTGGAATCCAAAACCAGAGTGGTGGGAGTTTGCAGGATGCCGAATTTCTCGGCAAGGTCTAGCCGGTGCGTGATGTCGATTTCCAGGTGAAGGATTCCGTGCGAAGTTTTCTCTAACCCTTCGAAGAGCTTCGCCGTTTGCTTGCAGGTTGCGCACATTTCACTTGAGAACTGAAGGAAGGTGGTGTGTTCACCGAATTTGGTTACCGGGAAACCATTTTTTACTGCGCCGATTTCCCTGAGGTCTATTTGCATCCCTGATTTGATTCTCTTAGCTCGGCCGGTCGATGTCTTCAACCACAGACCAATCAGGGTAGCCGAGGCTACCAAGGCAATAACTGCCAGTAGGTTCAGGTCAATCGGCATGCTTCAAGGTTAGGCGTTGCGCTTCGCCACACCGCGGTTATTGCGTTTTCTTACGTAAGGCTACGGGTATTCTTTTTGTGTGTCTGAAATCAAATTCCGCAGTGACGTAACCGTCGAGCTGGTTCGCTCGTCTGCCTCCGACTCCGATGTGCTTTTTGCCGCAAGAGTGTCAACCCAGGGGGAGCAAACTCTTGAGTCTGCTGCGGCTAATGTCGACGCCTCCGAGAACGAGAAAGCCAGCAAAGGGCTGATCAACTACCTAATGCGCGATCGTCACGGTTCTCCATTTGAGCACAACTCAATGACCTTCTACGTGCAGGCACCAATTTTCGTGTTCCGCGAGTTTCAGCGTCACCGAATCGCTTCATACAATGAAGAATCAGGCCGCTACAAGGAGCTCAGCCCGATGTTCTACGTGCCGGGCCCAGACCGTAACCTAATTCAGGTTGGTAAGACCGGCCACTATGAGTTCCTACCAGGCACCGCCGAGCAGGTGGCTCTGGTTGAGCAGGAAACCAGGACGACTTCGTCGCAAGCCTACGAGTCTTACCAGCGCATGTTGGAAGCTGGAGTGGCCCGTGAAGTAGCCCGCATTGTGCTTCCACTAAACATCTACTCGTCGATGTATGTCACCATGAACTCTCGCGCACTTATGAACTTCCTAAGTCTTCGAACCAAGCGTGAAGGCACTCACTTTCCATCGTTCCCTCAGCGTGAAATTGAAATGTGCGCCGAGAAAATGGAAGACTTCTGGGCCGAGCTCATGCCTTACACCTACGAGGCGTTCAACCAGCACGGTCGCGTAGCCCCATAGTTTCCCGTTACGCTTTAGGTATGTCCGCGCAAAACAAAGACCTTTTCGGTCAGGTTCTAGTTGCTTTGGTCACCCCGATGAATTCGGAAGGTGAAGTCGACTGGTCTGCCACGGAAACCTTGATGGATTACGTGATTTCGAATGGCGCAGACGGCATTGTGGTTACCGGAACCACCGGTGAAACCTCCACTCTTACCGACGCTGAGAAAATCAAGCTGGTCGAGGTGGGCAAATCTGTCGCTGCTGGCCGAGCAAAGAGAATCACCGGCGGTGGTTCAAACGAAACCGCTCACGCCATTCAGCTCTACAAGGCCAGTGAAAAAGCAGGCGCCGACGGAGTGATGATTGTTACTCCTTACTACAACAAGCCAACCCAATCTGGTGTGCTCACCCACTTCCGAATGATTGCCGATACGACCGACCTCCCGGTGATTCTTTACGACATCCCCGGTCGAGCAGGAATTCCAATTCAGTACGAAACTTTGGTGCGGGCGGCCAAGCACCCAAACATTGTTGCCGTAAAAGATGCCAAGGGCGATCTCGCTCAGGTGTCCCGTGTGATGAACGAAACCGGGCTTCTCTACTTTTCAGGCGACGATTCCAACATTCTTCCCCACCTCTCGGTTGGTGCTACCGGGCTGATCGGTGTTACGGCAAACGTGGCACCGGCCGCCTACCGCGAGCTGGTTGATGCCACCAACCGCAACGACTTCCAAGCCGCACTCACCGTTCACAACTCCCTCGAGCCATTGGTGCGAGCCATGATGAACCACGTTCCTGGAACTGTGGCCACAAAATACGCTCTACACGGGCTTGGAATCATCAACAGCCCGCGCGTTCGTCTTCCCCTCGTTGGCCCAGAAGATGCTGAAGCAATCAGCATCGAGGTCGACATCGACACGGTTGGAACTATCACCGGCCTATCATTCGAAAACTTCCGTCCAGACCGCAATGCAGCCGCCGGTGGCGCGCTGCCAAAGGTGGCTGGCACAACCAGATAAGAGGAACCCTTGGTTCTAACACTCCCGGCTCCGGCCAAACTGCAACCGAACACCCTTCGCATTGTTCCGCTCGGCGGAATTGGCGAAATTGGCCGAAACATGACCGTGTTCGAGATGAATGGCAAGCTGCTCATCGTCGACTGCGGTGTGCTGTTCCCAGAGGAACACCAACCGGGCATCGACGTAATCCTGCCAGACTTCGGCTACATCCGAAACCGCCTGAATGATGTGGTTGCCATTGTGCTGACCCATGGGCACGAAGACCACATCGGTGGCGTGCCTTACCTGCTCAAAATGCGCGAGGACATTCCAATCGTTGGCTCGGCGCTAACTCTGGCCTTTGTTGAAGCGAAACTCAAAGAGCACAAAATCACCCCGTATTCGATGGTTGTTCGCGAAGGTCAGAAAGAGAAGATGGGCGATTTCGACCTCGAATTTGTCGCTGTAAATCACTCAATCCCAGACGCTCTGGCCGTCTATATGAAAACTCCCGGTGGAACCGTGCTCCACACCGGCGATTTCAAGATGGACCAAATTCCGCTAGACGGCCGACTAACCGATCTACGTGCCTTCGCTCGAATTGGTGAAGCCGGCTTGGATCTGTTCATGTCTGATTCCACCAACGCCGACGTCCCAGGGTTCACCCCGCTTGAGAAAGACATCGGGCCGGTAATCGAGAATGTGATTTCACGTTCCACCGGCAAAGTCGTGGTGGCGTCGTTCTCATCTCACGTTCACCGCGTACAGCAGGTATTAGACGCCGCCCACGCCAACGGACGCCGCGTTGCCTTCGTTGGCCGTTCCATGGTTCGTAACATGGACATCGCTTCGCAGATGGGTTATCTGAAGGTTCCAGTAGGGTCACTCATCGACTACAAGCACTCTGGCGACGTGCCTCCAAACCAAATCGTTTACATGTCTACCGGTTCTCAGGGCGAACCTATGGCAGTACTTTCGAGAATGGCGAATCTGGAGCATGACGTTCAAATTGGGGAAGGCGACACCGTCATCCTGGCTTCATCGCTGATTCCTGGAAACGAGAACGCCGTTTACCGAGTAATCGACGGGCTCACTAAGCTCGGTGCGAACGTTGTTCACAAGGGGAACGCGAAGGTTCACGTTTCAGGGCACGCGGCTGCGGGTGAACTGCTCTACTGCTACAACATCCTGAAGCCTAAAAACGTGATGCCGGTGCACGGCGAATACCGCCACCTCATTGCCAATGGCAAACTTGCCGAGCAAACCGGTATCCCTAAAGACAACGTGCTCATTGCTGAAGACGGCTGGGTTATCGACCTCAAAGACGGTAACGCACACATCGTCGGGGCGGTTGAATGCGGCCTTCTATACGTTGACGGTAAGACCGTTGGCAAAGTGACTGAGGAAGATCTTCAAGACCGCCGAGTGCTGGCTCAAGAGGGTTTCATCTCGATTTTCGTGGTGGTTGACGACCAGGGTCGAGTGGTGGTTGGGCCTGAGATTCGTGCCAGAGCGTTCGCCGAGGACGACCATGTCTTTGACGACGTCAAGCCAACGGTTGCCAAGGCGCTTGCCGAGGCTGCCGGTGAAGGCGTTCGTGATCCTTATGCGCTGCAGCAGGTTATTCGCAGAACCATTGGAACCTGGGTCAACAAGAAGCACCGACGTCGACCAATGATCATTCCGGTCGTCGTCAGGGAGCAGTAACCTCCACGATTTTGTCGCATGTCGCGATTACCCTTGAGGCATGGCTGCTTCACGACCAAGTTCACCCTCGGGCTCTTCTAAACCACGCAAGAGCGCGCCTCGCAAACCCTCCGTGGCGGATAGCTCACGCGGTTTAGCCGCCAGAATATACCTATTCTTCGCTCACAGTATCGGTGGAGCGGCCAGAGCATTCAGCATCAACAAAATTGCCCCAGACGAACGTCGAGACGGCTTTCCGTTCGCGATCTTTTTGGCAGCAATTTTTGGCGCTTGGGTGGCCTGGTTTATGCCAGATCCCGATGGCTTCGGGCACGCCCTTCACAGCTGGACCATGGGTCTTATGTTTGGCCGCGTTTCGCTGGCGCTTCCGGTTCTGATGATTGTAGTTTCCATCTACCTGATGCGTTTTCCGTCCACGGTAAAAGACAACGGACGTATCGTCATCGGCCTTTTTCTGCTGGTGGTGAGCGCCTCCGGTTTCTTTCACATCTTTGGCGGAACTCCAAAACCGACCGACAACAACTACAACGAACTTTTCACCAACGCCGGAGGTATTTTCGGCTGGCTAATCGGCACTCCACTGCTGGCCATGACCGTGTGGGTTGCGGTTCCGCTACTGGCTCTGATCAGCATTGGCGCACTCTTGATCACCACCAAAACGTCTCCGAGTCGAATCGGCGAGCGTTTGCATCAACTTCGCCTGTTTGCTTTCGGAGAACCAAGCTCGTCTTCACCTAAAACCGAAACCACGGAAGCCGTATCCGATGCCTTCGACGGAACCAAGGTTCCCTGGTGGCGTCGCGAAAAGAAAGACGCTGACGTCCCTTTTGAAACACCGGTGGTAACCGAAGTCGCAATTGAAGACATTTTTCAAGACGAACCAGTTTCAGAGATTACCTCCGTTGACACCACGACGGCGACGGAACCGATCACCATCGTGGAGGAGCCCGCGGACCAAGCGCTTTTCCCCGAACCAGAATTAGTTCCGGTGGCGGTTGAGAAGACTAAAACCAATCGCCCATACCACTTACCACCGGTTACCATGCTGCCGCCGGGCACTGTGCCTAAAGCAAAAACCGAAGCCAACGACGTCGTGGTGAAAGCCATCACGGCCGTCTTTAGCGAGTTCGACGTTGCCGCCCGCGTGGTGGGATTCTCTCGCGGCCCCACGGTCACTCGCTACGAGGTTGAGTTGGCGCCCGGCGTCAAGGTGGAAGCGGTAACTCGTCTTTCGAATAACATCAGCTATGCGGTAGCCAGCAACGAGGTTCGAATCCTTGCGCCAATTCCAGGTAAATCTCTGATCGGTATTGAGATTCCAAACACTGACCGCGAAATTGTGTCGCTCGGCGATGTCCTTCGTTCCAAGGTAGCGGTAGACAGCAAGCACCCGATGACCATTGGTATTGGTAAAGACGTTGAAGGTGGATTCGTCATAGCCAACCTTGCCAAAATGCCTCACCTTTTGGTGGCTGGCGCAACCGGTGCCGGCAAGTCATCATTCGTGAACTCGATGATCACCTCGATTTTGATGCGGGCAAAGCCGGCCGAGGTCCGTATGGTCCTGATCGACCCCAAGCGGGTTGAACTGGCCGCCTACCAGGGCGTCCCGCACCTCATTACTCCAATCATCACCAATGCCAAAAAGGCCGCCGAGGCCTTGCAGTGGGTAGTTAAAGAAATGGACATGCGCTACGACGACTTAGCGTCGTTCGGATTCAAGCACGTCGACGATTTCAACCGTGCGGTCGTTGCTGGCACGTTGAAGGTTCCCGAAAACTCTCGCCGAGTCCTCCAGCCTTACCCTTACCTTCTGGTAGTTGTAGACGAGTTAGCCGATTTGATGATTGTGGCGCCAAGAGACGTGGAAGATTCCATTGTGCGAATCACGCAGTTGGCGCGTGCGGCCGGTATCCACCTGGTACTGGCAACACAGCGCCCATCGGTCGACGTGGTCACCGGTCTGATCAAGGCCAACGTTCCAAGCCGCTTGGCATTCTCGGTTTCCTCGGTAACAGACTCTCGCGTGATTCTCGATAGCCCAGGGGCCGAGAAGTTGGTGGGTCAGGGAGACGCACTGTTCTCTCCGATGGGCACCAACAAGCCAATTCGCGTGCAGGGGGCGTGGCTCTCCGAAGAGGAGCTCCACAAGGTTGTCAACCACGTCAAAGCTCAGATGGACCCGGAGTACCGAAGCGACGTCGACGAACCGGTAGCAACCAAGGGAGTGGTCGATGCCGATATCGGAGACGACCTCGAGGTGCTGCTTCAGGCAACCGAACTTATTGTTAGCTCACAGTTCGGCTCTACCTCAATGCTTCAACGAAAGTTGAGAGTTGGCTTCGCCAAGGCCGGTCGACTCATGGACCTACTCGAGTCTCGTCAGATTGTCGGACCCAGCGAAGGATCAAAGGCCCGAGAGGTTCTCGTGAAACCCGAAGACCTCGCTACAGTGCTAGCCGGCCTTCGTGGCGAGCCGGGGGCTAAGACATCAACTTCCGTTGCGAATGCGGCTGACCGAATCGACAACGGCCAGATGGCCGCTGGAGAGTTCGAGGAATTCATCCCCAAGGGCGATCCCGATGAGGGCGAAGAGGATGCCTGGATCCTCACCGGAAGAGACAAGTGAACCTTCCTAACGTCATCACGCTAGCAAGAATTGGCTTGGCACCGGTTTTCATCTGGGTCCTGTTCCTCTATCCATCACAGAGCGCTCCAGAGCGCTGGATTGTCGTCGCGCTATTTGTGTTGGCAAGTGCCACAGACGGCGTAGACGGAGCGCTTGCCCGCAGGCGAAACCAGGTAACCGATCTGGGGAAACTGCTCGACCCCATCGCCGACAAGGTGTTAATCGGGGGAGCGTTGGTTGCTCTGTCTCTGCTCGGTCAAGTTGAGTGGTGGGTCACCATAGTGATTTTGTTCAGGGAAATTGCAATCACCGTCTACCGTCTCGCTGTGGTTAAAAACCGGGTGATTGAGGCATCTGGTGGCGGAAAGTTCAAAACAATCATGCAATCGGTGGCAGTAGGTTTCTGCCTTTCGCCGCTTGCTTCATACTGGTGGCCACTCGGTTTACTTCAGTCCGGAGTTCTTTACTTTGCCATGATCCTCACCGTCATTAGCGGAGCCGAGTATGTATTGGCAGCGCGCAAGTGAACGTTGAGGTAATCCTCGAGCAACTTAGGGCAACCGGCTCAAAACTAATTTTTGCTGAATCAATTACCGGTGGTTTACTTGCCGACGCGTTCATCTCAGTGGCCGGGGCGTCAGATGTGGTGCTCGGTTCTGAGGTGACCTACGCCAACGAGCTCAAAGCAGCCCTGCTCGGGGTAGACGAGGAGCTGCTGGAAACCAAGGGCGCTGTGTCGGCAGAGGTCGCAGCAGCCATGGCTCAGGGCGTCTACGCGGTTGGCTTGGCGAGTGCCGACCTGGAACCGGGAAAACTCATCGCTGTGGCCACAACGGGTAACGCTGGGCCTAGCGGCAGCCCCCTAGGTCTGGTCTATTTGGCTCTCTGCGACGGCTCGAAGAAAAAGACTCGGGAGGTCACCTTCGAGGGCAACCGAGAGTCGATCAGGCGTCAAACCGTACAAGCCGCGGTCGAGCTTATTCGGGAACATTTGAACCGGTAACGGTGTTTCTAATCTCGAAGGAAACTTTCAGGTAATTCCAAGGAACTTTGGTCAAACTTGTCATAGGCAACAGGTAAGTTATTTAGCAGGAGGTAGCACATGGTTCTAGTGCGACACGAGATCGGTGAAGTTTTACGCGACATTCGTATGTCGAAACGTCAGACTCTTCGCCAGGTCGCTGCCCGCGCTGCCGTTGCCCTCGGTTACCTGAGTGAAATTGAACGTGGCCAGAAAGAAGTTTCCTCGGAGCTTCTGTTCTCGATCAGCGAAGCCCTAGATGTTCCGATCTCGCAGATCATGCGAGAGGTTTCGGTTCGCCTCGCAATCTCCGAAGGTGTTGGAATCCCAGACACCGTACCGGCAGACTTCGTATCGTCGTTTGACACCTCACTCCAAAACGCCTAGTTTCGTTGCGTCTCTCCAAGTTTCGCGAACTCATGAACGATGAGTTCGGACCAGCCTATGCTTCGGTCATTGAAGCTGATCAAGTTCTAACCGAGTTCGGAGATCGAACCGCCAAACAGTGCCACGCGGCCGGAGAAGACCTGCGTGAAGTATGGCTGGCCATCTGTCGAGCTAACAACGTTCCCCAGGCCCGCTGGCACGGTTTGAACAAAAATACGAAAAAATAGACACGCCGAAAAGATTTATTCGAAAACTTGTTCGAATATTGCTAGAGTCTAGTTATCGGGTTGTGAAACTTATCCACAAATCGAAAACGCCGGCGGTCAATGTCGCAGGTTAGCAATAGTGTCACATCAGAATAAATAAGTGATGGCTCGAAAGAGCAGAGGAAGAGGAAGAAATGGCAAGTCCAGCAGAACGCGAAAAAGCTCTAGACACAGCACTCGCCCAGATCGACCGCCAGTTCGGCAAGGGCTCGGTTATGCGCCTCGGCTCAGATGAGCGCGCTCCGGTGGAGACCATTCCCACCGGTTCGATTGCGCTAGATGCAGCACTCGGCATCGGAGGCCTACCAAGAGGTCGAATCGTAGAGATTTACGGCCCAGAATCTTCGGGTAAAACCACACTTACCCTCCACGCAATTGCCAACGCCCAGAAAAATGGTGGCGTTGCTGCATTCATCGACGCAGAGCACGCACTTGACCCGGAATACGCCAAGGCACTCGGGGTAGACATCGACGCACTGTTGGTTAGCCAACCAGACACCGGTGAGCAGGCACTAGAAATTGCCGACATGCTCGTTCGTTCGGGAGCCATCGACCTAATCGTTATCGACTCGGTTGCCGCGCTAGTTCCTCGCGCCGAAATCGAAGGTGAAATGGGAGACACCCATGTGGGTCTCCAGGCTCGTCTGATGTCTCAGGCACTTCGCAAGCTGACCGGAGGCCTAAACACCACTAACACCACCATGATCTTCATCAACCAGCTACGAGAAAAGATCGGTGTGTTCTTCGGAAGCCCAGAGACCACCGCGGGTGGAAAGGCTTTGAAGTTCTACGCTTCGGTTCGCCTAGACATTCGTCGAATTGAGACGCTGAAAGACGGAACCGACGCAGTTGGTAACCGCACCCGCGTAAAGGTAGTCAAGAACAAGATGGCTGCTCCGTTCAAGCAAGCTGAGTTCGACATCATCTACGGAACCGGTATTTCGCGCGAGGGAAGCCTGATCGACTTCGGTGTTGAACACGACATCGTGAAGAAGTCTGGCGCCTGGTACACCTACGAGGGTGAGCAATTGGGTCAGGGTAAGGAAAACGCCCGCACCTTCCTAATTGAGAACGAGAAGATTGCCGCCGAGATCGAGCAGAAGATCAAAGCCAAACTGGGTATCGGCGTACCACGAGCAGTAGCCGATCTTCCAGCTGAAGAGCTTCCTCCAGTTGTTGTTGCAGAGCCTAAGGACGCCAAGGCGGCCAACGCCTAACATGGCTTTTGCGAACAGGGGTCGGTCACGAATCAGGCAAAATGATTCGGAACCGGCCCCTATTCTTACACCTGAAAAACAAGAAGCTCGCGCTCGCAATGTGCTCCTCTTTCAACTCTCAAGATCGGCGAAGTCGAAAGACCAGTGTCGAAAGATTTTAGAGAAACGCGGAATCGACTCTGAAATTGCTGAAAAAGTTCTCGACCGCTTTGAAGAGGCACAAATCATCGACGATGCCGTTTTCGCTCGTGCTTTCACTAATTCTCGGATACGAGGCAAAGGTCTTGCCAAAACTGCCATAGCGCGTGAACTGCGAGAAAAAGGCGTGGATCAAGAACTCATTGAGACTGCTTTGCAGGATTTAGATTCGGAGAGTGAGCTGGTAAGGGCCACGGAGCTGGCGGTTGCCAGAGTTCGTCGCATGAGCCATCTGGAGAAAGTCGTCATTCAGAGGCGAATCGGCGGGTTTTTGGCTCGAAAGGGTTACTCCGGTTCCATCGTGCAATCTGCAACCCGTGTTGCCCTGCTAGAGGCGGTAAAATCGGAGGTCTAATGACTTCTACGCTTACTCGCACCTACGAAGTGCGCACCCACGGTTGCGCCATGAACGTGCACGACTCCGAGCGGTTATCTGGGCTTCTGGAAGAAGCCGGAATGGTGGCGGTGGAAGTTGGTCAAGACGCAGACGTCATCGTGTTCAACACGTGTGCGGTAAGAGAAAAC
>CALPUC020000014.1 GCA_943326655.2 Rhodoluna limnophila | reverse complement strand
GGCTCCGAGAATTACGTTGTTGCCGATGGTTGGGTGACGTTTTACCGGGGCATTTACTACGCCGCCTAAGGTTACGCCGTGATACATGAGAACGTCGTCGCCAATGACGGCGGTTTCGCCGATGACCACTCCAACTCCGTGATCAATCACGAAGCGACGGCCGATGGTTGCGCCAGGGTGAATTTCAATGCCAGTGCAGATTCTGGCGATATTGCCGAACATGCGAGAAAGGGTGCGAAGTTTGGCTTTCCAGAGGATGTGAGCTACTCGGTAATTCCAGATTGCGTGAAGGCCAGGCGAGGTGAAAAAAAGCTCGAAAGCCGTTTTAGTTGCTGGATCGCGCTCAAGGCCCGCTTTGAAGTCTTCAATGAAGTGGGCCACTGACCATCCTTAGTTCTCTTCGAGTAAGTCCTTATAAAGAATAGTCGAAAGGTAACGCTCACCGAATGACGGGATGATGACAACAATCTTCTTGCCGGCGAACTCTGGGCGCTGCGAGATGATGTTCGCTCCCCACATGGCAGCACCTGATGAGATTCCACCGAGGATGCCTTCTTCGGCTCCCATGCGTCGAGCCCAAGCAACGGCGTCGTCGGCAGTGGCGTCTAGCACTTCGTCGTAGATGGTGGTGTCGAGAACTTCCGGAATGAAGTTGGCGCCAATACCCTGGATTGGGTGTCCGGATGGGCTTCCACCGTTTAGTAGCGGTGATGCTGCTGGTTCAACAGCGAAAATCTTGATGTCTGGGTTTAGCTTCTTCAGAACCTGGCCAACACCGGTGATGGTTCCGCCGGTTCCAACACCGGCCACCACTGCGGCAACTTCACCGTTGGTGTCGTTCCAGATTTCCTGGGCGGTGGTGTTGCGGTGGATTTCTGGGTTGGCTGGGTTGGCGAACTGGCGAACGGCTAGAGCGCCTCTGGTGTTGGCGATTTCTTCGGCCTTTGAAACAGCGCCGTTCATACCTTCGGCGGCTGGGGTTAGCACTAGCTCGGCTCCGTAGGCGCGAAGGAGGGTTCGGCGCTCGCGGCTCATGGAGTCTGGCATTGTGAGGATAACCTTGTAACCGCGGGCGGCACCGGCCATGGCTAGTGCAATACCGGTGTTACCCGAGGTTGCTTCAACGATTGAGCCGCCAGGCTTTAGTTTGCCCGAGCGTTCTGCGTCGTCGATCATGGCGATACCGATGCGGTCCTTTACGGTTGCACTCGGGTTGTAAAACTCAAGCTTGGCGAGGATCTCGGCCTTGCCGTCGTTGATGCGGTTGATGCGCACTAGGGGAGTGTTTCCTACCACTTGGGTGATGTTGTCGTAAATTGCCATGGTCGTCCTTGTCTTTAAAGATTCAGAATAAGACTAGGTCTTTTGGCGGAGGGTTTTCTTTCGATTACCAAGTGTTACGAGGGGCTTTGTTAATACATTTAGCGGAACTGGGCTTATAGTCAAAATATGACCCCATTGTCGCCACTTCACCCCGACCGCAACCTAGCCCTTGAGTTGGTGAGAGCCACAGAGGCTGCTGCCATTCGTGCTACTCCGTTCATCGGGAAGGGCGACAAGCTAGGAGCCGATGGCGCTGCGGTGGATGCCATGCGAGCTTTCCTCTCAACCGTTGAGTTCGACGGCACCGTGGTGATTGGCGAAGGGGAGAAGGACAACGCTCCAATGCTGTTCAACGGTGAGCGAGTTGGCACCGGTCGCGGCAATGCCTGCGACATTGCGGTTGACCCAATTGACGGAACCTCGTTGGCTGCAGCCGGGCGCCAGAATGCTATTTCGGTGATTGCTGCATCCGACCGAGGCAGCATGCTCGATGCGTCGTCGGTGTATTACATGAATAAGTTGGTGGCTGGCCCCGAGGGAATTGGCGTGGTCGACATTCGCCAGTCGATTGGTGAAAACATTCGTGGCATAGCCAAGGCTAAGGGCAAGAGCGTTTCTGAGGTGATAGTGGCCGTTCTAGATCGCCCGCGCCATGCCGAGCTAATCGAGGAGATTCGCGCCGCTGGCGCCGGAACCAGGTTGTTGCTAGACGGCGATGTGGCTGGTGGGTTGCATGCCGCTCGATACGGCTCGCGAATCGATCTTTGCGTGGGAATCGGTGGTTCGCCTGAGGGCGTGGTTACCACCTGCGCGGTCAAAGGGCTCGGCGGGATTGTGCAAGGGATTTTGCACCCGATGAACGAGGAAGAGCGCGCTCGCGGCTTGGCGGCCGGGCTGAAATTTGACCACGTTTACGAGATGGATGAACTGGTGGCATCCGACAACACGTTCTTTGTGGCAACTGGAGTGACCGATGGGGGGTTTTTGGACGGCGTGCGGCGCAAGGGCCCGATTATCAAGACTCACTCGATTGCGATTCGATCGCGTTCGGGCACTGTTCGTGAGGTTTACGCGGAGCACAACGCCGACCGCTGGTTCTAGCCTCTTGCACTTTGTTAGGTGTCATGTTAGTTTGTAATAACAAAGTATTTAGACGGAGATAATATGAGCCAATTCGATGTGATCACCATCGGTCGAGTTAGCGTGGACGTCTACCCGCTTCAGGTTGGGGTTGGGCTCGAAGACGTTACGTCTTTTGGCAAGTTCCTGGGGGGAAGCGCTACTAACGTTGCCGTGGCAGCCGCGAAATACGGGCTAAAGTCGGCGGTTATCACCCGCACCGGGAACGATCCGTTTGGCAAATACATCCACAACGAGCTTGTTCGCCTCGGCGTTAGCGACGAATTCGTTTCAGGAGTTACGGGACTCAACACCCCGGTGGTGTTCTGCGAGATTTTTCCACCAGACGACTTTCCGCTTTACTTTTACCGTGAACCAAAAGCGCCAGACCTAGAGATCAAGGCTTCTGAACTAGACCTAGACGCGATTCGAGACGCCAAGATTTACTGGTCGACCGTGACCGGGCTTTCGCAGGAGCCGAGCCGAAGCTCACACTTTGCCGCCTGGGAAGCTCGTGGTCGCAAAGAGAACACCATTCTTGATCTCGACTACCGAACCATGTTTTGGAATTCACCAGAGGAGGCAACCGCTCAGGTTAGTCGCGCACTTGAACACGTAACTATTGCCATCGGAAACAAGGAAGAATGTCAGGTTGCCGTTGGCGAAACCAATCCGATGCGTGCTGCCGATGCACTTCTGGAGCGCGGCGTTGAACTAGCAATTGTGAAGCAGGGCCCAAAGGGAGTTTTGGCCAAGACGAAGCACGAAACCGTTGAGGTTCCGCCATACCTGGTTGACGTGGTGAACGGACTCGGTGCAGGAGATAGCTTCGGCGGTGCAATCTGTTATGGCCTGCTTCAGGGTTGGGGACTCGAGCGGATGCTTAAGTTTGCTAACGTCGCAGGAGCAATTGTGGCCGGGCGCCTAGAATGTTCAACCGCGATGCCTACTCGCGATGAAGTTGAAGAAATTCTGGAGGGGATGTAGCAATGGCTTTAGATTTTGACAAGTTGCGGGAAACCAGAGCCGCTAATCCGGAAGCGCTGACTCAGGCCTATCAAAAGCGTAAGCGTCGCGATGTAATTCAAGGTGACGGCCGCCTGTTCATAATTGCGGCCGACCACACCGCTCGTGGAGCGTTGGCTGTTCGTGGCGACGAGACTGCCATGGCCGACCGGTACGAACTACTCAACCGTTTGGCAATCGCACTTTCAAACCCCGGCGTCGATGGCGTGTTGGCAACGCCCGACATCCTCGACGATTTGGCTCTTCTCGGTTTACTTGAAGGCAAGTTGGCCGTGGCATCCATGAACCGGGTCGGGCTCAAGGGAGCCAAGTTCGAGATGGACGACCGATTCGCCTCTCACAACTTCAAGGGGATAGTGCGCGATGGTCTAGACATGGCCAAAACTCTCACGCGTATAAATTTCGAGGATGACAACACCGCCAAGACTTTGGAATACACCGCAAACGCCATCAACGACGCGGTTGATGCCAAAACCCCGATTTTGGTGGAGCCATTCATCTCTAAATGGGTTAACGGCAAGATTGTGAATGACCTTTCAACTGATGCCACCGTTCTTTCGGTAACAATCGCTAGCGGGCTTGGAAGTTCAAGTAAGTACACCTGGTTGAAATTGCCAGTTGTGCCAAATATGGAAAAGGTCATGGCATCAACTACTTTGCCAACACTGCTACTCGGAGGCGACCCGGTTGGAGATCAGGCCGACACCTACGAACTTTGGGAAGCGGCACTAAAACTTCCAGGCGTGCGCGGCCTAATGGTCGGTCGTAGCCTGTTATATCCACAAGACGGAAACGTCGAAGATGCAATCGCAACCGCGGTGGCTTTAGTTCACGGAAAATAAGGAATTCAACATGACTCAGGTAGTAAATCACTGGATTCACGGCCAAGAGGTTGTAAGTAAGTCGGGACGCACGTCGCCGGTCTATGACCCGGCACTCGGTGTTGTAACCAAGGAAGTGGCGCTAGCCAATGAGTCTGAGATTCAGGCAGCAATCGCTTCGGCCAAGGCCGCATTCCCAGCCTGGCGAGACATGTCGCAGGCTCGCAAACAGCCAATACTTTTCAAGTTCCGCGAACTGCTGAACGCCAAAAAAGGCGAACTAGCCGAGATCATCACTTCCGAGCACGGCAAGGTTTTGTCCGATGCCCTGGGAGAAATTTCCCGCGGCCAGGAAGTGGTTGAGTTTGCGTGTGGCATGCCTCACCTGCTGAAGGGTTTCTATACCGAGAACGCCTCAACCGGCGTTGACGTTTACTCAACCCGCCAGGCGCTTGGCGTGGTTGGCGTGATTAGCCCCTTCAACTTCCCAGCAATGGTTCCGATGTGGTTCTTCCCGATTGCCATCGCAACCGGCAACACCGTGATCTTGAAGCCTTCCGAGAAAGACCCGAGCGCGGCCATCTGGATGGCGAAGCTTTGGCAAGAAGCCGGCTTGCCTGATGGCGTGTTTAACGTTCTTCAGGGAGACAAAGAATCGGTTGACGGCCTATTGGAGAGCCCTGATGTAGCGGCAATCTCGTTCGTGGGTTCCACTCCAATCGCGAAATACGTTTACGAGCAGGGCGCCAAGCACGGCAAGCGCGTGCAGGCTCTCGGTGGAGCGAAGAACCACATGCTGGTTCTCCCAGACGCCGACCTAGACCTAGTTGCCGACTCGGCCATCAACGCCGGTTTCGGTTCGGCCGGTGAGCGCTGCATGGCAATCTCGGTTGTAGTTGCCGTTGAGCCAGTTGCCGACCCACTTATCGAGAAGATCGTGGAGCGCATGAACAAGCTAACCACCGGCGACGGGCGTCGCAACTGCGACATGGGCCCACTGGTAACCCGCGAGCACCGCGACAAGGTTGCCTCATATATCGAGATTGCGAACCAGGACGGCGCCAAGGTGGTTGTTGATGGGCGTGGAATCAACGTGGACGGCGACGCCAACGGATTCTGGCTCGGCCCAACCCTCATCGACCAAGTTCCAACCACCTCGAAGGTTTACACCGAAGAAATCTTCGGCCCAGTGCTTTCGATTGTTCGCGTGAAGTCTTACGACGAAGGCGTGAAACTAATCAACGAAGGTGCTTTCGGTAATGGAACCGCAATCTTCACAAACGACGGAGGAGCGGCTCGCCGTTTCCAGAACGAAATCGAAGTTGGAATGATTGGTATCAACGTTCCAATCCCGGTTCCAGTTGCCTACTACTCGTTCGGCGGTTGGAAGAACTCGGCATTCGGCGACACCAAGGCGCACGGCGTTGAGGGAGTTCACTTCTTCACCCGCGGCAAGGCAATAACCAGCCGCTGGTTAGACCCGAGCCACGGCGGTATCAACCTAGGCTTCCCACAGAACTAGCATTGACACCATGACCTGGTTTTACCCAAAGGGAACGCTTGCGAAGTCTGGTTGGGATGTTGTTGTAGACAACTCTCTCCCCGGCTGGCAGCACACCGGCCTTCGAGTCGGTACCGTTTCGGGTAAAACTTTGGAGCGTGAGGCCAACGCCAACGAGCGAATCATCTTTTCACTGGAAGGCAAAGGTCTCACCATCGACTATCAGGTTGATGGGGGAGAGTGGGTCAAGGTTTCCCTCGGCGGTCGCGAGTCGGTTTTTCACGGCACCACCGACCTTCTCTATTTACCGCTCAACACGGCGGTAAAGATTTCTGGAGATGGCCGAGTAGCCGTTGGTGAAGCACCTGCCAAGAACGCCAAGCCGGTTCGGCTGATCAACAAGGACGAAGTGCCGGTGTTTGTTCGCGGGGCTGGTCGCGAATCTCGCCAGGTTCACAACTTCGGAGTTCCGGAGAGTCTTGATGCCGACCGCTTCATCGTGGTTGAGGTAATTGTGCCGAGTGGCAACTGGTCGGGCATCCCTCCGCACAAGCACGACTCTTACGTTGAAGGCGTGGAATCGAATCTCGAAGAGATTTACTACTTCGAAGCCGCGCAAACCAGAGGTTCAGAAACCGTAAACAACGACCCATACGGCCTACTTCGCGTTTATGCCTCGGACGAGCGCCAAATCGATGTGCTCGAAGAGGTTCGCTCGGGCGACGTTGGCCTAGTTCCATACGGCTGGCATGGCCCGGTATCGGCAGCCCCAGGAGCCGACCTCTACTTTTTCAACATTATGGCTGGCCCAGATCCGGATCGTAGCTGGAACATCACCGACGACCCAAATCACGCCTGGATCAGAGACACCTGGCACCACCAAGACCCAGACCCAAGACTTCCTTACCAAGGCTAGAGGAGAAGAAAATGACCACTCGCAGAATGACGGTTAGCCAAGCCATCGTAGAGTTCTTAGCGAACCAGTACACCGTCGACGGCGACGTTCGAGTGAGAACGATCGCTGGAATGTACGGCATCTTCGGTCACGGAAACGTTGCCGGCATTGCTCAAGCACTTCTTCAAAAAGCCGAAACCGATCCAACGGCAATGCCGTTTCATCAAGCGCGTAACGAGCAAGCTATGGGCCACGAGTCGATTGCTTACTCTCGCATGACTCGACGTCGTTCAACCTACGCCTGCGCCGCCTCAGTTGGTCCAGGTGCAGCGAATCTGCTAACTGCAGCTGCTGTTGCGACCACAAACCGACTCCCAGTGTTGCTGCTTCCTTCAGACACCTTTGCAAACCGCGTCGCTGACCCAGTGCTTCAGCAGCTCGAGTTACCAAACGATGCGAGCATGACCGTCAACGACGCATTCAAACCGCTCAGCCGCTTTTTCGATCGCGTGCAGCGACCCGAACAGCTTTACTCTGCTCTCCTTGGTGCCCTGCGAGTTCTCACCGATCCTGTGGAAACTGGTGCGGTAACCATTTCACTTCCCGAAGATGTCCAGGCGGAAATCATCGATGTTCCCGAAGAATTCCTAGCCGAGCGTGAATGGGTGATTCGACGTCCTCGCCCTGATGCGGGTCTAATCAATCAGGTTGCAAAGGTAATAAAGTCGGCCAAGACACCCATGATTGTTGCCGGTGGTGGAGTCATTTACTCAGACGCCAGTTCACAGCTAGAAGATCTGGTTGAAGCCACCGGCATCCCGGTCGGGATGTCTCAAGCAGGTGTCGGTTCCTTAGTTTGGAATCATGCCCAAAATCTCGGCGCTGTTGGCGCCACTGGAACTACCGCTGCCAACCGCACGGCTTATGATGCCGATGTTGTTATTGGCATAGGGACGCGCTATTCCGACTTCACCACTTCTTCACGCACGGTTTTCCAGAACCCTAACGTGAAGTTCATCAACATCAACATCGCTTCCTTCGACGCATTCAAGCACGGCTCGAGTCTGCCGGTTGTTGCCGATGCCAGGGAAGCGATTGTAGAACTTATCGATGCGCTTGCGGGCTATCAGGTGGCCGACGACTACCGTGAAGAGTATGGCAACCAGAAGCTGATTTGGAATGACGCCGTGGACGATTCATTTATCGACCAGAAACGCGAATTACCGGGTCAGCCAGAAATCATCGGAGCTGTGAACGAGGTTTCCGACGAGTTCGACACCGTAATCTGTGCCGCTGGGTCGCTACCCGGTGATCTCCACAAACTGTGGCGCGTGAAGTCGGAGCTCGGCTATCACGTTGAATACGCGTTCTCTTGCATGGGTTATGAAATTGCCGCTGGTCTGGGTGTTGCCCGAGCCAAGACCAAGGGTGACTCAATCGTCATGGTTGGTGACGGTTCGTACCTAATGATGCACACCGAACTAATCACGGCGGTCGCCGAGCGAATCAAGTTCATCACCGTTTTGATCCAGAACCACGGATATGCGTCGATTGGGCATCTTTCGGAAGACGTTGGTTCACAGCGCTACGGCACGAAGTACCGATACCGCGACGCCAAAACCAACACCCACGAGGCAGGGGAGTTCTTGCCGGTCGACTTGGCAGCGAACGCCGAGAGCTACGGTGTGAAAGTTATTCGTGTGAATCCTGGACCAAGTTCGATTTCCGATTTAAAGGTTGCCATGGCCGATGCGAAGGCACACCAGGGAGGGCCAGTTTTGATTCACATCAACAACAACCCGACCATTTACGCCCCAGATGGCGAAGGTTGGTGGGATGTTCCTGTTTCGCCGATCTCAACCGTTGAAAGCACTCAGAAGGCATACCAAACCTACGCCGAGGCGCGCAAGCTCCAGAAACCACTGCTCGGTAGGGGTGCGTCAGAGAAGAACTAATCTGTCGAAGTTAGACGGGGACACTTTCGGGTGTTCCCGTTTTTGCATACCAATTACTGGCACGTGCCAAATCTTTATCATTTCGTTATCGAATGGATTTCGATGCAACTAGCACGTGCGAGTAAGTTCGACATAGAGCATTTGTATTAACATTCAGGAAGAAGTTTGATGTCAGACCAGATTCGCGTAGGAACCGCCCCCGATTCATGGGGAGTTTGGTTCCCAAGCGACCCAAACCAAGTTCCTTGGGAGCGATTTCTTGATGAAGTTCAAGAATCTGGCTATCACTGGATTGAACTGGGTCCTTTCGGTTACCTACCTACCGACCCAAATCGGTTGGCCGATGTTCTGGCCGAGCACGAACTGAAGCTCTCTGCGGGCACCGTATTCACCGGCTTTCACAAGGGTGACGACCAGTGGAAGAGAGCCTGGGATCAAGCCCTAGACGTCGCAGGATTGGTTTCAAAGCTCGGCGCCCAACATCTAGTAGTAATTCCTGACCTGTGGCGCTCAGACGCCACAGCGGCGGTTCTTGAACCTCGCACCTTGAGTGATGACCAGTGGAAGAAACTCGCTGCCGGTCATGACCGTTTGGGTAAGGCACTTTGGGAAGAGTACGGAATCAAACAGCAATTCCACTCTCACGCCGACAGCCACATTGGAACCTACCAAGAAGTTGAGCGTTTTCTTGCCGAGACTTCAAAGGAATTCACCAACCTTTGCCTCGACACAGGACACTTTGCCTACTACTTGGGCGACAATGTGAAGTTGATAGAGCAGTATCCCGATCGTATTGGTTATCTCCACTTAAAGCAGGTTCACCCCGACATCCTGGCTGAAACCCTAAAAAACGACCTGCCATTCGTTGAGGCGGTTGCCAAAGGTGTGATGACCGAGCCAGGTGGTGTTGGGGTTCCTGAATTCGCCCCGATCCTTGAGCTTGCAGCCAAGATTGACGCCGACATGTTCGCCATCGTAGAGCAAGACATGTACGGCTGCGACGTTGATTTTCCCGGCCCAATTGCCAAGCGTACCCGAGACCACATTGCCTCGTGCACTCACGCGGCACGATTCATCTAGAAAGTACGAATAAATGTCAGAGTTAAAAATTGCAGTTGTTGGCGCCGGGCTGATGGGTGCCGACCACATCATACGAATTCAGAAACGAATCGTGGGTGCTGAGGTTTCAGCAGTGGTTGAGCCAGACGAAGGCCGTGCCAAGGCGGCTCTCGAAAACGCACCAGGCGCTAAGTGGTTTGCGAGCATCGAAGACGCGATTGCGGCAAATGCCATGGAGGCTGTGCTGATTGCAACGCCAGGGCAGTTTCACGAACCGGTACTTGTTCCAGCCATCGAAGCGGGTCTTCCGATTCTTTGTGAGAAGCCACTGACTACAGACGCCAACTCTTCTTACAAGATTGTCGAGCTTGAAGTTGAAAAGGGTAAGCAACTAATTCAGGTCGGCTTCATGCGTCGGTTCGACGAGGGTTACATCAATCTACGGGAGCTAATTACTTCTGGCAAACAGGGCGAACTCCTTGGGTTGCACTGTGCACACCGCAACCCAGCCGTGCCAGACACCTATCACAACGACATGCTGATATTTGACTCGGTTGTTCACGAGATTGATGTCGTTCGCTTCTTGACCGACTCACCAATCAAGTCGATCGAAGTAAAGCATATGAAGCGGAACAAGCTTTCCCCTGAAAAGTTAAACGAACCGATTCTGGCGCTGCTAGAAACTGAGGACGGTGTGCTGGCGACAGTAGAGATGAATGTCTCGGTTCAGTTTGGTTACCAGGTTAAGACCGAAGCCGTGTTCCAGAAGGGGATTGCCGAGATTGGCCGCACAGCGGGAATGAACACTTTCTTCGACGGTCAGATCGCCACCGAAGAACACATGTCTTTCAAAACTCGCTTTGCAGCAGCCTACGATACTCAGATTCAGCGATGGGTAAATGCCACTAAACTTGGAGTAATCGACGGCCCAAGCGCGTGGGACGGATACTTAGCCGCTGCCGCCGTAGAGGCCGGCGTAGCAGCCCTTCAATCTGGAAACAAAGTCGAAGTTAGTTACAAATCCAAACCTTCGTTTTACGCCTAGATTAGGAAGCACTCATGGTCAAGATCGCACTGGATCCAACCCCTTTCCACAGCACCCACGGCCTGCTCGAATTTCCGAAGGTCGCTGCCGACCTTGGCTACGAGTACCTGCAGCTAACCCCGCACGCGGATTTCATTCCATTCTTCAACCATCCGAAGGCAGATGATGCTTTGGTTCGGGATTTGAAGAAAGCGGTGAAGGATGCG
>CALPUC020000013.1 GCA_943326655.2 Rhodoluna limnophila | reverse complement strand
TATTACCCCGCTGGATGCCACTGTAGACGTGATTACGCTAACCGAAGACCTGTGCAACATCTCGTCGGTTTCGGGCGATGAGGGCGCTCTGGCGGATGCCATCGAGAAGGTTTTGCGAGCGCACGCCCACCTAGAAGTAATTCGCGATGGAGATGCGCTAGTCGCTCGAACCAATCTAGGACGTACTTCGCGCGTCGTTATTGCCGGTCACATCGACGTTGTGCCGGTTGCCGATAACCTTCCAGTTCGTCGCGTAGACGTGAACGGCGAGGCTTCGCTCTGGGGTCGCGGAACCGTCGATATGAAAGGCGGAGTCGCTGTTGCGCTCAAGCTGGCATGCGAGTTGTCTTCTCCAAACGTCGATGTCACTTGGATTTTCTACGACCACGAAGAGGTTGATGCTGCGCTCAATGGTTTGGGTCGATTGTCGCGAAACCACCCTGAGCTGATTCAGGCCGATTTCGCCGTGCTCTGCGAGCCAACCGCGGCCGTAATTGAGGGAGGCTGCAACGGAACCATGCGCGTAGCAGTTACCGCCGCCGGGGTGAAGGCTCATTCCGCTCGTCCTTGGATGGGAGAGAACGCGATTCACGGTTTATCAGATGTGCTCGCTCGTCTTTCGGTGAATAAGCCGGAAACGGTTTCGGTAGACGGGCTCGACTACCGCGAGAGTTTGAATGCGGTGATGGTCTCGGGAGGTATCGCCACCAACGTGATCCCCGATTCGGCAACGCTCACCGTGAACTACCGTTTTGCTCCGAGTAAGTCTTTGGCCGATGCCGAAGCGTATCTGCGCTCGTTCTTTGAAGGTTTCGAAGTTGAGGTCACCGATGCTTCGGCCGGTGCTCGTCCTGGTTTAGATCGCCCAGCTGCCAAAGCGTTTGTGGATGCAATTGGTGTAGCTGCCCGCCCGAAGTATGGCTGGACCGATGTTGCTCGATTCAGCGCTCTGGGGATCCCGGCAGTGAACTACGGGCCGGGAGATCCGAACAAAGCTCACGCCGACGACGAAAGTGTGCCAATCGCACAAATCGAGAGCTGCTACCTGGGTCTCAAGAACTGGCTACTTAACTGAACCGTTACCTTGCTCGGTAAATAGCAGACTTCTGGTCTGGGATAATAGAACTAAGGCGAAGTTGCCAGTAATTCAAGGAGCAATGCATCAAATGGCAGTTCAAAAACCACGTGGAAACGACGGACCGGTAAAGGTCGAACGTGATAGCAGGGGAAACATTATTTTTCACCTACCTCTTGAAGGCGGAGGCCGATTTGTGGCAGCCGTGAGCGAGCAGGAAGCACAGGACATCATTTCTGAGTTTCAAGCTGTAGTCAAGAAATAAGGCAAAGAAAAAAGACCCGATCGAGAGATCGGGTCTTTTGCTTTAACCTAAATTCTTTTGCTGGCCATCAGAAGACCATCGCCGACCGCCGAAAGAGAGGTTACGAAGTCATCGTTCTGGTTAAAGAACCTGAGTGCGTCACGGTAGGTAACGGTGGTTTCGTCACGCATCGCAGGGTCTGGCACTCGGTCTCGCCAAAGAGCGTGAGCAATAACTACAACCCCACCCGGGCGAAGAAGTCGCACCGCTTCGTGGAGTTGCTGCTCGAGGGTTTCCTTATCGGCATCCAAAAAAACTAGGTCGTAAGCCGAATCGGCCATATTTGACATCACTTCGATGGCTCGACCACTAATCACTCGCGTGCGGTTTGAAGCGATGTCGGCGTCTTGGAAAGCCTGCTTAGCGGCAGCCTGATACTCGGTTTCGGTGTCGATGGTTGCGAGAACCGAATTGTTGCTCGCGCTGAGTAGCCAGAGACCGCTGACGCCAGCGCCGGTGCCGGCCTCAACGATGGCTTTGGCTCCGAGTGCGCTAGCAATAAACGCCAGTTGAGCGCCGGTTGCGGTGGTGATGCACTCGATGCCGAACTCATCGGCTCGAGCACGAGCCTTTAGGGTTGCAACCGGTTCTTCGATGAATTCTTCAACGAACTTCCAGCTGGAAATTTTGTCGACCATTAGTGCTCCTTGAGTTCAAGGATAAAGCCTTGAGTTGTTCAAATGCGGTATGTGGGCAGTAGCCTAGAGGGGTGTTTGGTCTAAGCGGCGAGAAGTTACTGATCCTTGGCATCATTGCGGTCATTGTGCTCGGTCCAGAGCGCCTACCCGAGTATGCCAAGGGGCTCGCCAACATCATCAAGAGCCTTCGACGCATGGCAAATGGAGCCAAGAGCCAGATGAAGGACGAACTGGGCGAAGATTTCGATGATCTCGACTGGAGAAAACTCGACCCGCGTCAGTATGACCCCAGACGAATCATTCGCGAAGCGCTAACCGAGGACTTGGATTTTACGGCGGAGAAAAACGCGCTCCGGGAAACGGCTGCAGTCGCTAGCGCAGCGGTTGCGCCGAAGATCATTGAGCAGTTAAAGAAGGGCGAGAACGCCCCTTTTGACTCCGAGTCAACCTAGGCCAGCGGAAGTCTTTTTCCCTTGAGGTCGAGTTTTGACTCGACTATTTTTTGTGCCAATTTCGCAATCTCCAACGAAGCTGGGTCTTCAGGGGCTCCGAGAATAACCGGCATTCCCCGATCTGAACCTTCGCGAAGGGCAATCGAAAGTGGCACCTGCCCGAGCAGCGAAGTCTCGAGGTGTTTTGCAACGGCCAAGCCTCCGCCGGTTCCGAAAAGCTCAAGTTTGCTGCCGTCTGGTTGAACCAGCCACGACATGTTTTCGATAACCCCAAACACGCTCTGCCCGGTTTGGATACCAACCGCGCCTGAGCGCAAAGCTACTTCTGACGCCGCCTCCTGAGGGGTAGTGACCACTAGTGAACGTGCCGTTGGAAGAGCCTGACCCAGGCTGATTGCTACGTCCCCGGTTCCCGGAGGCATATCGATTAGTAGGAAATCTAGCTGGCCCCAGAAGACGTCTTTGAGGAACTGCTCAATGGTTCGATGAAGCATTGGGCCTCGCCACGCAACCGCTTGCGAGCCGTCGACGAACATGCCAATTGAGATCACCTTCACTCCAAAAGCAACCGGTGGCAAAATCATTTCGTCCAACTGCGTTGGCTTATCTTTGATGCCAAGTTGGCCTGGAATCGAATAGCCGAAGATGTCGGCGTCGATAAGCCCAACCGAAAAGCTCTGCTGGGCAAGTGCCACCGCAAGATTTGCCGTGAGTGTAGATTTACCCACTCCACCTTTTCCGGAGCCGACCAAGAACACTCTGGTGAGAGTATTTTCGTCAAAAGGATTAGTTCTCGGAGGCTTTCCCGCTCGAAGTTGTTCCTTCAACGCATTGCGCTCATCCTGGGTCATCACAGTCAGTTCGGCGGTCAGCCCGAGGTGATCAATTGCTTGTTGCGCCTCTGCCCGAATCTTCTCGGCGGCCGGACAGGTTGGTACGGTGAGTTTGATGGCGATACTCGTTCCGGTGATTTCACCGACCATGCCGAGTTCGGTAATCGGCTTACGAAGTTCCGGATCAATCACCTTCGCCAGCGCCGCTAAGGCTTCATCGCGAGAGGTCATTTGCCCTTAGGTTTGGTCTTCTTGGCCGGCTCCCGCAGCTCTTCAAGTAACTCACGCATCAAATCGCGAAGTTCGTCCTTGACGAAATCTTTGGTGGCCATTTCCTCCATGGCCATCCGAAGTGCAACTACCTCACGCGCAAGATACTCGGTGTCGGCAAGGTTACGCTCGGCGCGCTGCCGGTCTTGCTCAAACTTCACGCGGTCGCGATCGTCCTGGCGGTTCTGTGCCAAAAGAATGAGCGGTGCAGCGTAAGACGCCTGCATCGAGAGAATCAGGGTCAGCAGGGTGAAGTTCGTGAGCCTAGGGTCAAACTGGATGCTCGAGGGAGCAAAAGTGTTCCAAGCGAGCCACACGAAACAAAAAATGGTCATGCCAATCAGAAAGGCACCGGTTCCCATGGCACGCGCAAAAGACTCAGAGGCGCGACCAAACTTTTCCTGGTCGATACTTAGGCGAGGAAAACGGGAACGGGTTCCAATCGGCGCATCTAGGCGGTTTTTTGACTTACTCATTTGGCACCTGCCTCTTCTCCGGTACGCCAGTCTTCTGGCAGTAGGTGGTCTAGGACGTCGTCTACAGTAACCACACCAATTAGTCGCTGGTCTTCATCCACGACGGGAAGCGCTACCAAGTTGTAGTTGGCGAAGGTTCGGTGGATTTCCGAAATATGGGTGTCAGCATTGATCGGCTCAATGTCGGTGTCCAGCAGCGAGCCAAGGCGCTCGTGAGGTGGGTAGCGCAACATCTTCTGAAAGTGAACCACGCCAAGGTAGCGCCCGGTTTCGACCTCGTAGGGAGGTAGGGTAACGAAAACCGAGGCTGCTAGAACCGGAGAAACCTCTTTCCGACGAATTAGAGCCATGGCCTCGGCAACCGTGGCGTCGGCGGCGCAGATAATCGGCTCGGTGGTCATCAAACCACCTGCGGTGTACTCGTCGTACTGCATGAGGCGACGAAGATCATCCGCCTCCTCTTCGTCCATGAGTTCCAAAATTGCGTCGGAACGCTCTTTCGGGAGATTAGACATAAGGTCGGCGGCGTCGTCTGGTTCCATCAGGTCTAGGACTTCAGCGGCACGTTCGTCGTCTAGCTCCTCGATGATGTCGATCTGTTCCTCTTCAGGAAGCTCTTCCAAAACGTCTGCCAAACGCTCGTCGTCGAGCTCTTCGGCAACCTCAACCATGCGGTCGTCCGGCAGATCCATCAGTGCACTAGCTAGGTCGGCTGGGCGAAGGTCGGCGTAGCTGGCAATTAGGGCCTGCGCGTTGTGCCCGTCGTCGTTCGGGTCTGACACAATGATCTGGTCCCACGCCAAAAACACTGTTTCCCCGCGTGCGAAAGGAGAAACCGAAGTTTTTGGTTTGCGAAGGAACAATTCGCTCACAAACCAGTCTTTTGACTTGGTGGCCTCGATCGCAATATCTTCAATATTTGCCACGCCAGAACCATCTGCAAGAATTACGCGACGACCCAGAATCTCAGCAATTACGCGCACTTCACGGCCGCGCTGAGTGAAACGACGAAGGTCAATTAGCCCAGTAGTAATTACCTGGCCGGGCACAATCGCGGTGACTCGAGTGATTGGAACGAAGACGCGGCGACGTCCTGAACTTTCAATAAGTCGGCCGGTCACCTTTGGTGAGCCAGATTTACGGTATGCCACAAGGACGTCAATGACCTTCCCAACACGGTCTCCCGCGGGGTCAAAGACGCCACAGCCAATCAGGCGCGCTACATAAACTCTGGTTACACTCACCTAACCAACCTTCGACGAGCCTCGCGAGGCGTGCCAGAATAGGAATCTAAACAAAAGGTGAAATCAGTTGGCCAAAAAACGTGAAGCACTTCCGAGTGCAGAAATCATCGCTAAGTTCGACACTTACGAGAGTGCTGTCGAGCATGTTGAAAAGTTGTTGATTGGAAGTTTCCCTGTGCGCCAGATCGCAATTGTGGGTCGTGGTGTTAGAACCGTAGAACGTCTGCGAAGCAGAATTGGCTACCCACGAATGGCGCTAACCGGCGCTTTGAATGGAGCACTCCTCGGCGTCCTGGTGATTGTCCTTAGCCCAACCGAAGCCATGTCTACCTATCCTTCAACGCTTCTGACTTTTGCGGGTATCGGCGCAATCGTAAACATTTTGCGCTTTGCGCTGTCACGATCAAAACGAACCTTCACTGGCCAGAACAGCCTGCTTGCCGACACATATGAGATTCAGGTGCCAAAAGATTTGAAGGCGGAAGCCGAAAATGCTCTGGCTAAAGCGGCTGCACTGGTAAAGCCAACTAAGCCGTAGCTGCCATCCAAGCCTCGACGTCGTCGGGGTGTCTCGGAAGAGCCGCGGTAAGGTTCTCAACCCCAAACTCGGTTACCAGAACGTCGTCTTCGATGCGAACACCGATTCCTCGGAATTCTTCTGGAACCCTCAAGTCATCTGGCTGGAAATAAAGACCTGGTTCGATTGTGAAAACCATTCCTTCACGAAGCGGTGCCTCGCGATACATTTCCTTGCGAGCCTTGTCGCAGTCGTGAACATCCATACCTAGGTGGTGGCTGGTGCCGTGAACCATCCAGCGGCGGTGCAACTGGCGGTCTCCGGCCAGCGCCTCCTCCAGAGTGATGTCGATAAAGCCCCACTCAATCATCTTCTTTGCGATAACCTCCATGGCCGCTTCGTGAAGTTCCTGAAACAGCACACCAGGCTTTGCTATAGCGAAAGCGGCGTCGGCAGCCTCGAGAACCGCTTCATAAACCTTGCGCTGGGTTGGGTTGAAGTGGCCGGTGATAGGAATCGTTCTGGTCACGTCGGCGGTGTAAAGCGACTCAAGTTCAACGCCGGCATCTAGCAGCAGCAGGTCGCCTTCTCGAACCGGTCCATCGTTTTGAATCCAGTGCAAAATGCAGGCGTGCGAACCTGAAGCCGCGATGGTCTCGTAACCTAAGTCGTTCCCATCCATTCGCGCTCTGGCAAAAAACGCGGTCTCGATGACACGCTCACCGCGCTCGTGATTGATCGCCTTGGGTAGTGCCCGAATAACGTCGTGGAATCCTTCAACGCTGGCGGCAACCGCTCCTCGCATCTGTTCAATCTCGTATTCGTCTTTCACGAGCCGCAACTCGTCGAGAAACTGAGCTAGGTCGGCATCGGACAATCGCAAGACCAGATCGTCTGGCAGCTTCGAAAGAAGTTCGTCTAGCTCGGCAAGGTCGTGAGTTTCAATGTCTAACAGCGCAGCCACCGAATCTAAGCCAGGACGGGGGCCGACCCAGAATTCACCAATCGCGGCATTCGTGAAAAACTCTTCCGTTTCACGTCCAGCAGTTTTGCGAAAGAACAGCTGCGAGTGATGAGCGTGAGCCCTAGCATCAATTACCAGAACAGAATCAGGCACGGTCTTTGCTCCCCAGCCGGTTAGGTGTGCAAATGACGTATGCGCGCGATAGCGGTATTCGGTGTCATTTGAGCGAGTTACGTTACCGCCCGCCTCGATTACCAAAATCTTGCCGGGGAATGCCTCGGCAACGGTCGCTCGGCGCTTTGCCGCGTATCCGGCAGCATCGGCTTTTGCAGGAAGCTTTGATGTCTCATCCGCCCACCCAGCGGAAATAAACTTCATGAACTCCGGACTGTTCGGGCTGGTGGTTCGCCCGCTCACAGGCTTCTTTGGCTTATCGGTCATGCGTTCCATACTGCCACTAAATCGTCAGACCCTGACGATAGTCTTAGGGGGTTGAAGGAGGAAGTTATGAAGATCGATTTGCATTCACACAGCACTCATTCCGATGGCAAAGAGTCGGTGGCGCAGATTTTTGAATACGCGGCCAAGGCTGGAATTTCAGCACTTGCCCTCACCGACCACGACAGCACTGCCGGCTGGGATGAAGCTCGCATCGAGGCCAAGAAGCACGGCATAACTTTCGTCCCAGGTATCGAAATCACCACTGAAAGCCCCGAGGGTAAATCGGTTCACCTGCTCGCATACCTTCCCGATGCCGCAAATCAACCTCTGATTGACGCGATGGATAAGGTCAAGGTAGATCGATACAACAGATTGCTTGCATTCATTAAAAACCTTCAACGTGAATTCTCGGAGCTCAACTTGGACGGAGTCCTAAAAGGCCTTGACCCAATGAAAGTAGCAGTTGGCAAACCTCATTTGGCAGATGCGCTAGTTGATCTCAAGAAGTTTCCCGGGCGTGCAGTGCAGTTCAAAAAAGGCGGTCCACTGCACAAAGATTCAGAGCACTATGTAGAAAACAAAGGCATCCCAACGCTAGAGGCCATCAGGCTCGTGAAAGAGGCAGGCGGCGTCCCAATCTTGGCTCACCCTCTGGCAAGGAAAAATGAAGACGAGATCTTTGTTCCTTCGGAAAAACTCCGAAGCCATTTTGTTGCCATGATCAACGCAGGTTTGGCTGGCTTCGAGGTTGACCACGTCGAGGTTCTTGAGAAAGAGCGTGAGTGGCTTATGAAGCTGGCCGCTGAGTACGACTTAATAATGACTGGTTCGTCGGATTATCACGGCATGGATGGAAAGCCGAATCGTTTGGGAGACCACACCACTACCGAAGAAATGCTCAAGCGAATCGAAGCGAAAGCTACCGGTTCGTCTATTCAGTGGGCTTAGCCGAGCCACCGTGGGTGCGCCTGCGCTGACGGTTTCGGTCGGTAGCTGGGCGTGGTTCACGTTTTTCGGCCGGGCGAGCGTCAGGTCGGCGATCTCCGCCGCGACGCTGTTCCGGCTTCTTTTCTGGGCGTACCGCAGTTGACGCACGAAGACGTCCTTTGGTGCCGGCAGGGATGCCGAGATCTTCGAAAAGGTGAGCGGAACTCGAGTAGGTTTCAACCGGTTCGGGAACACCAAGTTCCAGAGCGGTGTTGATGTTCTGCCAACGGGACATGTCTTCCCAGTCAACAAAGGTAACTGCGATTCCGGTGCGACCAGCTCGTCCGGTGCGTCCGGTGCGGTGAAGGTAGTTCTTCTCGTCTTCTGGAACCGTGTAGTTGATTACGTGTGTGACGTCGTCCACGTCGATTCCTCGAGCGGCAACTTCCGTGGCAACCAGAATCTCTTTCTTGCCGGAGCGGAATGCAGCCATTGAGCGTTCGCGAGCTTCCTGCGACATATCTCCGTGGAGAGCGGTGGCATTGAATCCGCGATCGATGAGTTCATCTGAAACCTTGCTCGCCTGGCGTTTGGTCTTACAGAAAATAACTGTCTTTCCTCGACCCTCCGCCTGCAGGATGCGACCCACAACTTCGTCTTTGTCGAGCATGTGAGCGCGGTAAATAAACTGCTTGATGTCGGCTTTGGTGTGGCCCTCTTCGGCCTCGTTGGCGCGAATGTGCATCGGGCGGTTTTGATATTTGCGAGCCAACGTAAGAATAGTGCTCGGCATGGTCGCTGAGAACATCAGGGTTTGGCGTAGCGGGGGAGTCATAGCAAAAAGACGCTCTACGTCTGGCAGGAAACCGAGGTCAAGCATTTCGTCGGCTTCGTCGAGAACCATGAAGGTGATTTTCCCGAGATCTAGTTTCTTCTGCTTGGCTAGGTCGATCAGACGTCCTGGGGTGCCAACGATTATTTGGGCACCGGCATCAATTTCGGCAATCTGCCCCTCGTAAGACTTGCCGCCGTAAATGGCTACAACCTGGGTCGAGCGGTTTGCGGTGGCAAGCGCGAGGTCTTCAGCAACCTGAATACAAAGTTCTCGGGTCGGAACTACAACCAACGCCTGAGCACTTTTTTCCGGGTTGAGTCCAAGCTTCTGGATAAGTGGAAGTCCGAAGCCAAAAGTTTTTCCGGTACCGGTTTTTGCCTGCCCGATGATGTCTTGGCCGGTAAGTGCTACCGGGATGGCCTGTTCCTGAATTGGGAATGGCTCGGTAATGCCTTTTTTTGCGAGCGCTTCGACGATATCAGCGTCGATGCCCAGTTCGGCAAATGTCAAAAGTGTCTCCTATTAGTCTGTGCTAGTTTACGCGAGGTATCCTAGTAACCATGTTCGAGTGGATTAAGCGGATCGGTGCCAAAGCCCGAAGTTTCGTTTTACCCGAGCGCGAAGAACGCAGAGCACGCAACACCGAGACCATTGACTTGGCTCCATACACTCCTGAACCTAAAGTTTTTCTCGGTCAGCTGGCGTACCTCGAGTTGAGCCAGTTTGAAATTCTCACCAACGAGTTGAAGTTCTCCCCAACCACTTCTAACAAGGCTGAGTTGAGCGAAGCGGCTGCCAGAAGTTTTCAAAAGTACCGCGCTATTGCCAAATCACTCGCGTTGCAAGGTTTCGACCCAACCGATTCGATGGACCCGTTTACCGAACGAATTGAAACTTTCCACTCTCGCACCAGCGGCATCGACTGGTATGAAACTGTGGTGAAGGTTTATCTGGTCGGCGGGCTCCTAGAAGATTTCTACAAACGGCTAGCCATTGGTTTGCCAGACGGAATTCGCGAGGAGGTCGAGAAAGCACTTCGAGACGGCTCGTTTGAGAAATTTGCCAAGGCCTGTTTGATTGATGCCATGGCCGAGAATCCCCAACTTTCCTCGAGGCTTGCGCTTTGGGGTCGTCGCCTGATGGGTGATGTGTTGCTAGAACTCCGCGGAGCATTCGACAATCGAAAGCTTGCCGGAGTAACTAAGGGAAAGAAACTTTCCCTAGAGGAAGAGCGTCGGGTAAACCTTGAAGCTTATTCAAAGTTGGAGCCACTGATCTCAGAACTTATCGGAGCCCACAGTTTGCGAATGGACGCGATTGGTTTAGCGGCGTAGTTGCTCTTCACGCTTGGTAACGCGGCTGTGAGCGATTCGGGTCGAGACAAGCACCATCACTCCCGGCATAGCCACCATAATGATTGCCCAGATGTAGACCTCTTCGTATTTGAAACCTAGCCAGGTCAGCCCAGCCCAAAGAATACTTCCCGCAACCATTGCGATCGCCGGTGGAAGTAACCAACCGTACTCTTGACTTCGAGCATTGATATATGGAGCGACCAAACCTAGGACGGCTGCGTAACCAACGATGACTGCAAATACGTAATCCATTAGGCGATAAACCCCGCTCTACGAACTTCTTGAGCCCCAACTTCGATGTAGCCAAGGGCGTCTACTGGAATTAGGAAAAGTTTCCCTTTGTTGTCGACTAATTTTATTAGCTTCGCACCAGACTCGATGGCGTTAGCCACGGTCTGCTCCACGTCCTGAGCGCTCTGTTCTGATTCGAAGCTAAGCTCGCGGGCTAGATTCCTAAGTCCGATTTTGATTTCCAAGGTTCACCTTTTCTCTTACTCGAATAGATTACGACACCCTGCCGACTTCGGTCTGTGAAAATGTCTCGGGTGAGAAGTAGTCTGCTCTCAATGGTTGATGCAGTTTTTCGAAAGCACGGGCTCGGAGCAGTCCTAGATTCGCTCACACTCTCTGAATCTCAAGTGCAGGTTTCCAAGCTTTCAGCAGGCGCTAATGCTCTTGTCTACGGGGTTCCTGCCAGTGGAAAAACGACAGCACTCAAGGCGCTGGTTCTCAATCGCCTGCGCACCGATTTGGCGCCCGAGCAGGTTTTAGTTTTGGCCGCCAACCGAGAAGCGGCCACAAAACTTCGCGACGAACTTGCTCTGGAATGCCAAGGTTCCACACCCGGTCCATTGGCAAGAACTCTGACCTCATTCGCATTCAACATACTGCGCGAAAAGTCGCTCGGGCTCGGATTGAACCCGCCTGAATTGGTAACCGGTAGCGAGCAAGACCAAATCATTTCTGAGCTCATTGAGAACTTTCTCCAAAACGAACTGCCAGCTAATTGGCCAAAGCAACTTCGCCGTCAGGTCATGGAGTTG
>CALPUC020000012.1 GCA_943326655.2 Rhodoluna limnophila | reverse complement strand
TGACCGACATCGACGACAAGATTTTGGTGAATGCCGCTGATCAGAAAAAAGATTGGCGGGAGTTGGCATCCGAAGTTGAGGCAGGATTCAACGCGGTCTACGACTCTCTTGGCGCCAGTGTCAGCCAAAGTCCTCATGCCACCGAGCACATCGACGACATGATTTCGCTCATCGAGCGACTCATCGAGCGCGAACACGCTTACCAAGACGAGAACGGCACGGCGAACGTTTTCTTCGATACCGCATCTCATCCGGGCTACGGGGAGCTGACCAATCAGAAACTTGAGAACCTAGAAGGCGAAGCAATCGGTGGTGGCCGACGCGCCCCACACGACTTTGCACTTTGGAAGAGCGCCAAGCCGGGCGAACCAGAATCGGCAGCCTGGGATTCACCATGGGGCAAGGGTCGTCCGGGTTGGCACATCGAATGTTCAGCAATGACCCTAAGCGCACTGGGAGAGAGCTTCGACATTCACGGTGGCGGTTTAGACCTTCGATTTCCACACCACGAAAACGAACTTGCCCAGTCGCGCGCAGCCGGATACGAATTCGCTAAGCATTGGATGCACAACGGTCTGGTAACCGTGTCAGGAACCAAGATGAGTAAGTCTCTAGGCAACGGGGTAAGCGTTGAGGAGCTATTCGCACAAGGTAGCCCCGCCGCAGTGCGCTACTGGCTGGCTTCGGCTCACTACCGATCCCCGCTCGACTACTCTCCAAACTCAATGTCTGAAGCCGTTACCGCTCTGTTTAGAATCACCAACTTTGCCCGAAGGGCGAGCGAAATCGCGAGTGCCGCCGACATTAAACTTCCTACCGAATTCGTTGAAGCCATGGATTCAGACTTCAACGTGCCCGTTGCTTTAGGAGTGCTTCACGACACCGTTCGGGTTGGAAACACAGCTTTAGACTCGGGAGACAACACCACCGTAAGCAGAGCACTCAGTGAGGTGGTTCGCATGGCGGACGCACTCGGGCTAGATTTGTCTAGCAACGAAAAAGTTGCCACTGCCGAAACGATTGAACTAATCGAAGGATTGATTGCCAAACGCAATCGGGCAAGAACAGACAAAGACTATGCGCTAGCCGATTTGGTGCGCGCAGAACTAACGGCCATGGGTGTCACCATTGAAGATCAGGCCGATCAAACCGTATGGATGTGGAGCAACTAATGGCTAGCAAGGGAAAGCGCCCCGGCACAGCAAAAGGCAAGAAGGGCCCAACCGCGGGTTCAGGCGGCCAGCGCCGCAAGTCTCTCGAGGGCAAGGGTCCAACCCCGAAAGCTGAAGACCGCAAGGGCCACAAGGCCTTCCGCGGCAACAAACCGGAGAAGCAGGTAGCTCGCAAGGGTGAGTTCCTAGCGCCCACCGCACGCACCGCGGGCGTTGCCGGTGCACGTCGCACCAACACCAAAGGTGTTTCGAAGGCGGCTGATTCCGGTGAGGTCCTTTCCGGTCGTAACTCGGTACTCGAAGCACTGCGTGCCAAGGTTCCAGCCACTGCGCTCTACATTTCAAACCGCATCGAAATGGACGAGCGTGTGAAAGAAACGATCACGCTAGCCAACGCTCGACAAATCCCCATCAACGACATCACCAAGCCCGAAATCGACCGACTAACCGGCTTTGACGCGGTTCACCAGGGAATCGCTCTCTCAGTTCCCGCATACTCTTATCAGCACCCCGTTGATCTGCTCGACAAAGTAATTTCCAGGGGTCAAAAGCCGCTATTCGTGGCTCTAGACGGCATTACCGACCCTCGCAACCTAGGAGCCATTATTCGCTCGGTAGCGGCCTTTGGTGGCCACGGAGTGATCCTGCCTCAGCGACGCTCCACCGGTGTCACAGCCAGCGCTTGGAAGACTTCTGCGGGCGCCGCTGCCCGAATTCCAGTTGCCTTGGCCGCGAACCTAACCGCAACCATCAAGGAATATAAGAAAAAGGGCGTGTTCGTGGTTGGCCTAGACGGCGATGGAGACATGGACCTTCATAAGTTCACTCTGGGTCGGGAGCCGCTTTTGATTGTGGTTGGTTCCGAAGGAAAAGGCCTGAGCCGTTTGGTTACTGAAAACTGCGACGCAATCGTGAGCATTCCAATTGGTTCCGCCACCGAATCTCTAAACGCCGGAATCGCTGCCAGCGTTACCCTCTACGAAGTTTCTAAACTTCGCTCAAAAGGCTAGACCAGGTCTCGCCAGTCAACTTCGCCATCTTCATCGGCAACCGTTATGGTGCCGGACGGGATTGCATTGGGCAGTGTGATGTTCCCGGTCTCCGGCGCAATCAGTGACTCTTCATCCCGGCGGTGCACTAACACCGTGTTGATGTAAGAGTTCACCGCGTCGACGCTGCTCACCTCACGCTTTTCATTTTGAGACAGGTACCAGCGGTGTTCCAACACTTGATGGTAAAGCTCCGCCGGTTCTAACCGCCCGGTCAGGTGTTTTGGAATTGCGGTAATCACGGGTTCGAAAGAGTGGCTCAGCCACTCGTGCGCCAATACCTCTTCGTCGTCGGCTGATTTCGAGTGAGCTAGACGATATTCGTCCAGGTCATTCAATAGCCGCCTCGCCTGGTTCTCCTCCACGTCAAGCCCGGTCAGCCGCAGCAGGCGTCGGCCGTGGTGACCCGCATCAACCACTTTGGGCTGAATCTTGATTGTGCTGCCGGCCCCATCGGATTTGATGGTCATCTCTTCGATGTCGAAACCCAGGTCGTTCAACCGCTCTACTCGCCGGCTGATCTTCCAACGTTCGGATTCACCGATAACCTCGGCAGCGGTTAACTCTTTCCAGAGGTTTCGGTACTTCAAAATGATTCGATCGGAAATAGCATTGGCGTCAACTCCGGGAGCCGCATTACCGCTGGCAATCAAATCGAGCAGTTCTCCCGCAATGTTTACTCGCGCGATTTCCAGATCATTCTCACGTTGCCCGTTTGATAAACCGCCTTCGTAGAGCTGACCGGTTTCGGCATCAACCAGATAGGCCGCGAAAGAGCCGGCGTCTCTGCGGAACAGGGTATTCGAAAGTGAAACATCTCCCCAGAAAAAACCGGCAATGTGAAGGCGAACCAGCAGTAGCGCTAATGCGTCTACCAGACGCGTGGCAGTATCGGGTCGCAAACCCTGAGACCACATGGCTCGATAGGGTAGCGAAAACTTTAGGTGGCGGGTGATGAGAACCGCGGGCAGCGGTTCACCGGTAGCGTCGGTTCGATTGTTGATAATCGCAAAAGGTTCAACGCAGGGAACTGCGAGAGCAACCAGTTTCTTGAGCATCTCGTATTCGCGTTTGGCGAGTTCGGGAAGCGTTTCTTTGATGGCAATCACATGATTGCTGAGGTGAGCGAAACGCACGGTATGGCGAGAAAGACCCTTGGGCAGAGCGGCAATCCGATCGGCGGGCCACTGCTCCAAAGGCAACTGCCACGGTAAATCCAGAAGAGCTGGATCTACCGCGGCAGTTGTTATGTCTAGAGAAGAACCCACTAGTTGAGGCGCTCGCCCGACGCAACGTCGAACAAGTGGGAAACTCCTGCTGGTGCGATAAAGACTTTCGAACCGGCCTTGACCGAACCGTTTGACTCAACTCGAACGGTTACGTCTGACTTGACGCCATTCAGCATTACCGAACCGTAGATGAAAGCATCAGCACCTAGTTCTTCAACCACGTCGACTTCGAGAGCCAAACCGGTCTTGGAAAGCACAACGTCTTCTGGGCGAAGACCCACGGTGATGGTCTTTTCCTTGGTCTTGGCTAGAACGCTCTTGTCGATCTTGATTTCTGCATCGCCGAAAGCGACACCGCCAGCGGTTACCGGTAGCTGAAGCAGGTTCATGGCAGGGGAGCCAATGAATCCGGCAACGAAAACGTTGGCTGGACGCTCGTAGAGTTCACGAGGGGTTGCAACCTGCTGAAGCAAGCCGTCTTTTAGGACTGCAACTCGGTCTCCCATGGTCATGGCTTCAACCTGGTCGTGGGTTACGTAAACAGTGGTTACGCCCAGTCGACGCTGAAGCGATGCAATCTGAGTTCGGGTCTGAACGCGAAGTTTGGCGTCTAGGTTCGAGAGTGGCTCATCCATGAGGAAAACCTGAGGCTTACGAACGATGGCACGACCCATGGCTACACGCTGACGCTGACCACCGGACAGTGCCTTTGGCTTGCGGCCTAGGTATTCTTCCAAGTCAAGTAGCTTGGCTGCCTCTAGAACGCGTGCGGCACGTTCTTCTTTTGCGACACCGGCAATCTTTAGCGCAAAGCCCATGTTCTCGGCTACGGTCATGTGCGGGTACAGGGCGTAGTTCTGGAAAACCATCGCGATGTCGCGGTCTTTTGGTTCGATGTCGGTTACGTCGCGGTCGCCGATGAAAATCGAGCCGGCGTTGACCTCTTCAAGACCTGCCAACATACGAAGGCTGGTCGACTTTCCACAACCCGATGGGCCAACTAGAACGAGGAATTCGCCGTCCTTGATTTCAAGGTCTAACTCGTTTACTGCTGGGCGAGGGGTGCCTGGGTAGAGGCGGGTGGCTTTTCTAAATGAAACTGTTGCCATTTTGTTTCTCCTAAATCGGCAGGTACGTGCCGAACGATCCGTTGTGTAAGAGCTTGAAACAGTCGTTCCAAGTTATAGCCATTATGCCATCGAAGCAGGCTTGATTTAGACTAGAACTTCTGACTGACACCAATTTGTGATATCGCTAAGGATGAAAACATGGGCAACGAAAAACTCACCCGAAACCAGCAACGCGAAGCGGCCCGAGCCAAAGCCAAGGTAATGCGCGAGGCTCAGAAGAAAAATGAGGCCCGCAAGAAGCTCGCTATCGTCCTCGGCTCAATCGTGGGAGGTGTCGGAATCGTTGCGGGTGTGGTGGCAATTGCGATCAGTAACCCAACCCCAAACGTTGATCCCGGCGCAGGTCCGGCAACGGCAATCTTCGATGGCGGAGTGCGCGTTGGGAAAGACCTTCAGGTTCTAACCAGCAAATCGCAGGTAGACAACAATGTGCCGAACATCGTGATCTACCAAGACCTTCAGTGCCCAGCTTGCAAAGTATTTGAGACACCTAACATGCCGCAGATCCGTGAGCTTGTGGCAGCAGGAAAATACACCGTGCAAATACATCCAATTTCATTTCTAGATGGTGCGTCAGTCAACGAGTATTCCAGCCGCGCCGCAAGTGCTTTGCTGTGTGTTGCCGACAAGTCTCCTCAGAAGTTCCTCGACTACAACGATGCGCTCTACGCGATTCAACCGGAAGAGCGAACCGCTGGGCCAACCAATGAACAACTGCAAGCCCTAGCCCAGCAGATCGGTGTGAGCGAGCAGCCTGCACTTGACTGCATTGGCAACAACACTTGGGCAGCTTGGGCAAAGAACCAAGGAAACCTCGTGCCAACCAAGAAGATTCCAGGAACCAACCTTGACTTCTCGGGAACCCCGTTTGTCGTTGTAAACGGTCAGCAGTACAAGGGCGACACAGCTAGCGCCGCAATGTTCTTGCAGTGGCTACAGACCGTCGCGCCGGTCAGCTAACTTCTACTTAGTTACTGCGGTTAGCACCATCGATGTTGGTGAATCTCCAACGTCGTTAGTTGCGGTTACTCGGAACTGATAGGTGCTTCTGGTTTTCAAACCAGTAACCACTAGCGATCGGCTGTTGGAAATTCCCTTGCTAACTGTGCGCCAGGTAGCTCCGCCATCCCTCGAGAACTCAACCACGTAGTTTCGAACTGGGCTACCATCGACAATCACCGGAGCGGCCCACCTGAGTGTAACTGAGCTCTTGGCGGGCTTAATGCCCAAACCGGTCGGTGCGCTAGGTGCGTTTCCTGCGGTAACCACCGAGACAACCTCAGTGTTTTCCGAGAAGCCAACCGCGTTTTTAGCTGAAACACGGAAGCAGTACTTGGTGCCAGGCATAAGGTTGTTCGCCGTGAAACCGAGGTTGTTGGTTGGTTGGTGAGCAATCGCTGTGAAGGTGCGACAGTTACTAGAAACCTCGACGCGGTAGTCGGTGATTGGTGCTCCACCGTTACTTTCCGGAAGTGACCAAGCCAAAGACGCTGTGGTTGAACCGGCGTCGATGGTGAAATCAAGAGGAACGCTCGGTGCGATTGTTTTGGTGGTGAACTCGCCAACCAAGAACTGGCTGAACCCGGCGTCGTTCACGGCCGCAATTCGAACCTGGTAGGTTCCTCCAGGAACCATGCCACGTAGTGTGAATGCTCGGTTGGTCGACTCGGTGTCGTCAACCTCAATCCAGTTCTCCCCGTCGTCGTTTGAAACTTCAACGGTGTAGTCGTAAATCGGCGAACCGCCCTTGTCGGCCGGCGCCGTCCACTTGAACGAAACCGAGGACGAAGTTAGACCCGCATAAGTAATGCCGGTTGGGGCACCAGGTGCGGTGACCAACGTGTTCGCCTGCAAAACGTCTGAAGAAGAACCAGCGCCAAGTGAGGTAACCGCGGCAACCTTGAACAGGTAGCGCTTTCCCTTCGCGAGGTTGAAGACGTTTAGGAAACGAAGGGCCGAGGTGCCGTCGTTGATTTTGGTCCAGACCTCACCACCATTTCCTGAAACGAAGATCTGGTAGTCGGTGATGTTGTTGCCACCGTTTGATTCCGGGAGATCCCAGTTCAGGGTGAGAGTGGTTCCGGCCAGGTTGCTAACCGAAAGGTTCATCGGCTTTGTGGCTGGGCCGTCTGAGGTGAGGAGCTCACCCGTTACCCATTCGCTCAGGCCGGCACGGTTCACCGCTGCCACGCGAATCTGATACTGGGTGCCAGGGGCTAGGCCGGTAACTTTCAGGTTCACCGAAGTTGCGGTTGCCTTGTCCATGTTGCGCCAGTTGATTCCGCCGTCGCGAGAGGTTTCAACCTTGAAGTTGGTGATTGGGGCACCACCGTTGAAGGTCGGTGCGGTCCAGCGCAGCACAGCAGTGGTGCTCTTGACCTCTGAGATAACTAGATCGCCAGGGGCGCTTGGAACTGCTGGTTCAGGAGTTCTAGTTTTTAGAATTTCCGACCATGGGGCTCCAGGGCTAAAGGCAATCGCGTTGCCACCATTGTCGCCTCGAACACGGAACCAGTAGTTGGTTCCAGCGATCAGGTTAGAGATTGGCAAATTGGTGGTGCGCGAGTAGCCGTCGTTGATGAGCTTCCAGTTTTCGCCGTCCAGCGAGTACTCAATCTGGTAGTCGCCCAATTGGCCCTTGACGCGGCCGTCTGGGAACACGAATCGGTTGCCGTTGGCGTCGAGGATTGGTTCACCCAAGAAGCTCGGAGCGGTCCAGGAAAGAACACCCTCGTTTGGGCGACCCTCGGTCGGGGTGTAGATCACGTTGGTTGGCTCGTTAGGCATGCCAGGCGGGATTCTGGTTAGACCAAACCCAGGACCGTTCAGCGTTCCCCGGTGGTCTAATGTGTCAGTCGCCGAAATGTAGCAAGACTGTGGACCAGGAACCGTGCCGAAGGCAATTTGGGTTTCAAGTTTCATGATCAGGTTCTTGTTGGTTCCCTCGTAGCTGATGATCCTCGCGTTGTTAGCGCCCACCACGTTCCAGCCATCTTGAGTGCTAGTGATTCTCATGGAAACCGGCTGCATTCCAGTCTGTCCGTAGCAAACTACGTCGAACCAAGAAATTCCAGTTTGGTCGGTTAGGTGAATGTTCAATACAGCGGTGTCGAAAGTTGCACCAATCTCGTAAGAGCTCTTGTCCCAGAACGAACCTTCGTTGTTGGTTCCGTTCACGCCAACCGAAACTAGGGCAGGCGCGTCATCGTCCCAGCCGCCTTCGATTAGCTGACGCGTGATGTAAAGAGGGTTCACGTTAGTGCTCTGGTTGTAACCGAGCATGTCCATGGCCCACACGTAACAGTTGTAGGAAGCAGGTCGGTTACCCTTTTCCACGCTGGTCTTGATGGAAAGACTAGGCGCGGTGTTTCCGCCGCTCGACGAGGTGATCTCCGCGGTTCGGTTACCGTGGTAGGTCCAGCCGGTGCCGCTCCAGAAGTAGTAGAGGTTTAGCGGGCTCTTGTTGCCGCCGTAGCAGTTGAGCTGGAAAGTCTTGACGCCGGCCTCATCGGCTAGGGCGATATCGAAGTTCACTTCCGCATCGCCGTAGGTTACGTCATAGGACGAGCGGTCCCAGGCGAAGCTGGTGAGGGTTGGCGCATCTTCATCCACAGCCTGAGCTGGGCTCGACTTGGTCACGGTGAGGCTGCTAACCGGCAACCATTCGATGTGGCCGAGATTGTCGGCAACGCGAATGTTACAGGTGTATCCGCCGGCCTTGGTGCCGTAAGGAATGGTTGTTTCAACCTGGAAGAACGCTGCTTGGTTGAGTGGCTTTGCCGCTTGGCCAGCCGATGCAACTTCGGTAACCGAGACAATTCTGGCCGAGTTAGTGCCGTAAATTCCCCAGGTCGAACCGTTCCAGTACAAGGTGTAATTGGCTAGTCGAAGGTTGTTTCCGTAGCACTCAAGCTGCACGGTGTCGGCCGAGACGTCATCGGTGAGGGTGAACGAAGCGGTGGCCTTAGCGGCTGCGATCCCAACTTCATAGGAAGGTGAATCCCAGCTGAAGCCGGTCACTGTCGGTGCTGCGTCGTCGTAGATGCAAGTAGTCTTGCGAACCTCGGTTACCGAGTAGTCACAGATGTTCAGGCCCCAACCGCCCTCGAGCACGTCGGTGCCGTCGCCGCCGGCAATGATGTCGTCGCCTAGGCCACCGGCGATAGCGTCTTCGCCAACTTCACCGTAAATGTTGTCGGCTCCGGCGCTACCCTCTAGATTGTCATCGCCGGTTCCTCCGCGAAGCGAGTCGTCTGAGTTACCACCGATTAGCGAGTCATCGCCAGCGCCACCATCAATTGTGTCGGTGCCGTCGCCGCCGTCGGCGCTGTCGTTTCCGGTTTCACCGCTGATGTTGTCGGAGCCTGCGTTACCTGAAAGGGCATCGGCACCTCCACCACCGGATAGAGTGTCGTTTCCTTCGCCACCGATAATTGTGTCGTCGCCTAGACCACCACTGAGGTCGTCATCTCCAGGCGTTCCAGTAAGTTCATCGTTTCCCGCGCCACCATCAACTTCTGAGCCATCCCCGTTGGTTCCGTTGTATTCGTCGGTGCCGTCGCCGAGATTGATGGTGTTGCCTTCACCGTTGTCGATAACCATGTCGTTTCCACCGAGAGCCTCGACGGTGACATTGTTTGCATTTATGCAGATCACGTCGGCGTTACCGGTGCCTTTGAAAAGCGAGTTTGACTGCGTAACCGTGGCGGTACAAGCTGGGTCGGCTGCCACGGCCGGGGTGGCGGTAAACAGCCCGGCTATCAACGCGGTAACTGCTACTAACGAAATCCCGATCTTCTTCATCTGTTTCCCCTTATAGGATGGTTAAGGCTTACGGTACACCTAAGGAATAGTTTGAGCGAATTCGCTCAAAAAATCAAATTCTTTTGAGCGTGTCTGAAAATAAGCAACTGCCGACTTGGCGCAATTGGTAGCGCACCGCTCTTGTAAAGCGGGGGTTGTGGGTTCGAGTCCCATAGTCGGCTCATGAGAGCAACACAAATGACTCGCAAATCTCTCTTTGCACTTTCGCTTGCCGGACTAATGGTCATAGCCGACGCGGCGTTCGCCTGGCCAAAGGGCTCCATTTCAGCCCTGCCCAGATCAAGCACTAGACGAGTGGCCTGGACGGTTGACGATGGAGCCTCCTCGGCGGCGCTCGGGCGGTACGTGACAATGCTTGAGAAAAACCCGAGTGTGAAGATCACGTTTTTCGTTCTCTCCGGGGCGCCTGGCTGGAGCAAATACGCAACCCGACTGAAGGCACTGCAAGATAGTGGTCAAATACAACTTGCCAATCACACGAGGACTCACCGCGTTCTCACGAAACTTTCTGACGCCAAAATCAAGGAAGAACTCAACCGCTGCGAGGCATTCTGTTTGGCTAAGTACGGAAAGAGCACTAAACCCTATTTCCGACCTCCCTATGGAGAGGTCGACGCCCGAGTGATTCGAGTGGCGGCATCTATCGGTTTTACCAAGCCGATGCTTTGGTACGGGTCGTTTGCCTCTGGTAGCGGAGTCGCTTCATCGACGGTTTTGAAATCGGCTTCAAAGTGGATAGCCAATGGACGAATTCTTATCGATCACGCCAACGGATACTGCACCACCAATATCTTTCCCCAGATTTTGAACATCTTCAGGTCTAGGAAATTAAAACTGGTAACGCTACATGACGCGTTCGGAACTACGCCTCAGTAAAAGTGATGCTCACCGAGTTGATACAGAAGCGATCGCCGGTTGGAGTCTGTGGGGCGTCGTCGAAAAGGTGACCTAGGTGGCCGCCACACTTGGCACAGCGAACCTCAGTTCGAACCATGCCGTGGCTTCGGTCCTCTAGAAGCTCAACCGCGTCGCCCTCTTTTGGAGCGTAAAAACTTGGCCAACCGCAGTGCGCGTCGAATTTTGTTTCACTCTTGAAAAGTTCGGCACCGCAACCGCGGCAGCAAAAAGTTCCAAGTCGATTTTCGTTGAGAAGCTCACCGGTGCCGGCTCGCTCTGTTCCCGCTTCTCGAAGCACGTGGTACTCCATGGGGTCTAGCTCTTCGCGCCACTCATCTTCACTTTTCGAAACCTGATAGTTCACTGCGTTCCTCGATCCGGTAGTTCTTCTCTCGTTTAGACTAAACATTACCCATGGCAGAAAACTTCCCACCAGACGAATTCGATCAGGTCGCGCCAGCACCTGGCCGCCGCCGCGCGCGCAGAAGCGCTGGCAAGAAGTTTCTCGAGTTTGTGACCTACTTCAGCGTTTCAGCGATTTTGGCCGGTGGCGGGCTTTTCGGATATCAGACGTTTCTTGGTGGCGGGACGAAACTAGATTTCTCTTCCCTCAATACCCCTGCGCCAAAACCGAGTGTTGACCCGCTTCGAATCAACGAGACCAAAGTAGTCGACGGAGTTGGACAGGTTGGTTTGGCTGGCACGGTTGCCAGGAAACTAATTGACAAGGGCTGGAATGTGGTCACCGCTGCTAACAGCGACACCGGGGTTCCGGCGACCAACACCGTGATTTACATCAATTCAGCCCAGCTCAACGATGCTGCAAAAGCTCTGACGGGCGACCTTGGAAACTATGCAATCGAGGTTTCCAATCAGTACATCGACCCAATCACGGTGGTTCTCGGAGCCGATTACAAGTAAATTCGCCCTGTTTCGCTTTGTAACGCTTTCATCAAGGTTAAATAATCGATTAGCAGATACGCATTTATTAGCGTAAGTTTCAAAGTAGGTCGTAACAAATGCCCTTTTGCTTGATGCTTTGGGTCGATCTAGGTCCGGGATCAATTCGGGCCTTGGCACAAGGCAATACAGGAGATACAAATGGCACAAGGAACCGTAAAGTGGTTCAACTCTGAGAAGGGCTTCGGCTTTATTACTCAGGACGGCGGAGCAGACGTTTTCGTTCACTTCTCAGCAATTGGTGGCGATGGCTACAAAGAGCTAAAAGAGAACCAGCGCGTTGAGTTCGACGTAACCGACGGACCAAAGGGTCCTCAGGCTGCTTCGGTAGTACTAATCTAACGACCAGCTTTCTCAAAACGACATCACCTTTTTTAGGTGGTGTCGTTTTGCTTTCTTGCACTCTTGGCCAGAGAGTGCTAAAACTGAATTAGCACTCAAACACCTCGAGTGCTAATCAACTTGAATTTCGGGAGAACCCAAATGCCAAAAATTATTGCCTTTAATGAGGAAGCACGTCGCGGTTTAGAGCGCGGCCTAAACATCCTTGCCGACACCGTGAAGGTGACCCTTGGCCCACGCGGCCGTAACGTCGTGTTGGAGAAGAAGTGGGGCGCACCTACTATCACCAACGACGGTGTTTCGATCGCTAAGGAAATCGAACTGGAAGACCCATTCGAGCGCATCGGTGCAGAACTGGTTAAGGAAGTCGCTAAGAAAACTGACGACGTAGCCGGCGACGGAACCACCACCGCAACCGTTCTTGCTCAGGCCCTGGTTCGCGAAGGGCTGCGCAACGTGGCTGCTGGCGCCGACCCAATCAGCCTCAAGCGCGGAATCGAAAAGGCTACCGCTGCGGTAATCGAGCAGCTTGTTGCTCAGGCCAAAGCCGTTGAGAGCAAAGAAGAAATCGCGGCTACCGCTTCGATTTCTGCTGGCGATAGCCAAATTGGTGACCTTATCGCCGAGGCCATCGACAAGGTTGGCCGTGAAGGCGTAGTAACCGTTGAAGAGTCCAACACATTTGGCATCGAGCTACAGCTAACAGAAGGTATGCGCTTCGACAAGGGCTACATCTCGGGTTACTTCGTAACCGACCCAGACCGCCAGGAGACCATCCTGGAAGACGCCTACGTCCTAATCGTCAACTCGAAGATCTCCAACATGAAGGAACTTCTTCCAATCGTGGAAAAGGTAATTCAGACCGGCAAGCCACTACTGCTAATCGCAGAAGACGTTGAAGGCGAAGCCCTAACCACCCTAGTTCTAAACAAGGTTCGCGGAATCTTCAAGTCGGCAGCCGTCAAGGCCCCTGGCTTCGGCGACCGACGCAAGGCAATGCTTCAGGACATCGCAATTCTCACCGGTGGCCAGGTTATCTC
>CALPUC020000011.1 GCA_943326655.2 Rhodoluna limnophila | reverse complement strand
TTCAACTTCGGTATCGAATTCCGTGGCGGATCAGAATTTACTATCACCGGAGCAGCCAGCAAAGGCGTTGAACTGGCTAGAGAGACCATTGAAGAGGCAATTCCAAACAAGGAAATTGTTGTTGCCACGGTTGGTTCAGATTCCGTTCGCGCACAAACTCCTCAACTCAGTGATTCAGAGTCTGAAGAGCTTCGAAAGGATTTGGCCAGGGCTTACTCTCTAGATCCGTCTGCTGTTTCTTCAAGCTATATCAGTGCTTCATGGGGAGGCGACGTAACGAATAAGGCTCTCATCGGTCTAATTTGGTTCCTAATCCTCGCTGCCGTGCTGATGGCGTTGTATTTCCGCACGGTAAAAATGTCGATTGCAGCCATGGTTGCCCTTATCCACGACATGGTTATCACCACCGGTATTTATGGAGCCTTCGGTTTCGAAGTGACTCCTGCGGCAGTCATTGGATTCTTGACCATCCTTGGTTATTCGCTCTACGACACCGTTGTGGTCTTCGACAAAATTCGCGAGAACACGCTTGAAGTGGAGCACAGCGAAACCGCTACGTTTGCCGAGCGAGTAAACCTCGCCATTAACCAAACCCTGGTTCGCTCAATCAACACCACGGTTGTTGCAATCTTGCCGGTGGCTTCGATTTTGTTCATCGGTGCTTTTGTTTTCGGTGCTGGAACTCTGCGCGACATTTCGCTTGCTATCTTTATCGGTATGCTGGTGGGAACCTTCTCCACTATCTTCATTGCTTCTCCGCTTTACTCTCAGCTGCGCGAAGGCGAGACCAAGTTCAAGTTAGCCGCGGAGAAAGTTCTAGCCAAGCGCGGATAGCGTTTTGAAAGCGGAAGTGAGCGATGTCCGAGGTTAATGGCACAGGATCCATCCAGGCCATTAGGAGCGGACTAGGCAGAATCTTCGGTCGTTCCGGTCCGCACAGCGCTGAGGTAAACGAGCTTCTCCGGGTAACCAAGTCCAATCACCCGAAATCCGACCTTGCGGTTATAGAAAAAGCCTATGTCATCGCTGAAAAGGCTCACGAGGGCCAGAAGCGTAAAAGTGGCGAGCCGTACATTACCCACCCATTAGCGGTGGCTCAAATTCTTGCTGATCTAGGTATTGGGCCGAGCACTATTGCCGCGGCTCTTCTTCATGACACGGTTGAAGATACTGATTACACGCTGGCTATGCTTCAAAAAGATTTCGGCGATGAAATCACTTTGCTGGTAGATGGAGTAACCAAACTAGACAAGGTCAAGTTTGGCGATAATGCCCAGGCGGAAACTGTTCGCAAGATGGTTGTCTCCATGTCAAAAGACATTCGGGTCTTGGTGATAAAGCTTGCCGACAGACTCCACAACGCTAGAACCTGGGGCTTTGTTGAGTTGGAGAGAGCCCAGCGCAAGGCCCAGGAAACACTGGAAATCTACGCACCTTTAGCTCATCGGCTTGGAATTAGCACAATCAAAAACGAGCTAGAAGATCTATCGTTCGCAGTGCTTTATCCAAAGGTTTACGAGGAAATCGTAAACCTGGTTAAGCAGAGAACTCCAAAACGAAGTGAATTCATTGATGGGGTTATAAAGAGCATTGGAGAAGACCTCAAAGAGAACAAGATCAAAGCGAAAGTCGATGGCCGGCCAAAGCAGTATTACAGCATCTACCAAAAGATGGTGGTTCGTGGGCGCGAGTTCGATGAAATCTATGATTTGGTCGGAATTCGTATCCTCGTCGACGACGTAAGAGACTGTTACGGAGCTCTCGGGGCAATTCACTCGAGGTGGAATCCCGTTCCAGGGCGCTTCAAAGACTACATTGCGATGCCAAAGTTTAATCTTTACCAGTCTTTACACACTACAGTAATCGGACCAAATGGTCGCCCGATTGAGATACAGATCCGAACTCATGAAATGCACCAGCGCGCCGAATTTGGTGTTGCCGCACACTGGAAGTACAAAGAGCAAATCGGCGATAGTTCCATCTCAGGCGAAGAGGACATGGCTTGGCTAAAGCACCTCACCGACTGGCAATCCGAAACTCAAGATCCCGCGGAGTTTCTCGACTCGCTGCGTTTCGAAATTGGCGCCAAAGACGTTTATGTCTTCACTCCCAAGGGAAAGGTAGTTGGGCTTCCGACTGGGGCGACACCGGTGGACTTTGCTTACACGATTCACACCGACGTTGGTCATCGCACAATGGGAGCAAAGGTAAACGGTCGGTTAGTGCCCTTGGAGACCAAGCTCGCTTCCGGAGATGTGGTTGAGATATTTACCTCTAAATCCGTCGACGCCTCACCTAGCCAGGACTGGCTCAATTTCGTTGCCTCATCTAGGGCTAGAGCCAAGATCAAGCAATGGTTCTCAAATGAGCGACGAGATGACGCGGTTGAGTCGGGTAAAGATCTGATTGTTAAGGCCATGAGGAAGCAGAACCTGCCTCTCCAGAAGTTACTCGCGGCCGATGTGATTGTGAAGTTAGCTCATGAGCTTAGATTTGGCGACGTGGAGTCTCTTTATGCCGCTGTGGGGGAGAACCACATCTCCGCCCAGTCGGTGGTTGAGAAACTTACGGCTTCTCTTGTTGAAGAAGACGACAGCGTAGAGCCTTTTCAAATTCCCACTCGAAACATAAGTGCCGATCGAAAGAGAAGCGACAACTCGGGCGTTCTAGTTCGAGGCGACGACGACGTTTTAGTTAAGCTCGCTCGGTGCTGCACCCCGGTACCTGGAGACAAAATAGTTGGTTTTGTTACTAGAGGTTCAGGAGTTTCGGTTCACCGCATTGACTGCAAAAATGTCCTCGATCTCGAACAGCAGCCCGAACGCCTGATGGACGTAAGTTGGGCGGAAAACTCAAAGAGCCTGTTTTTGGTCAACATTCAGATCGAAGCATTGGACCGAGGCGGTTTACTCTCCGACGTGACCAGGGTGCTCGCCGAACACCATGTGAATATTCTTTCCGCCTCGGTGTCTACCCGAAGCGACCGAGTAGCTCTAAGCAGATTTGTTTTTGAGATGGGTGACCCATCGGTACTAGAACACCTATTGAATGCGGTTAAGCGAATAGACGCTGTTTATGACGTTTATCGCGTAAGTAACAACTAGTTACTTAGCGCCAGCTAAAACGACTTCTAGCCATGACTTGCGGGCGGCTAAAGCGTCGGTTAGTTCAGCAACCTTCTTCTTGTCTGTTGCCGCAGACAATTCGCGTTCGAGCTTGGCGATGGCGTCCTCGAGTTTGATTGTGACGTCGTCCTTGCGCGCCTTAGCTACTGGATCGCTAGATTTCCAGTGGTCGCGCTCTGCGTTCTTAACAGCTGTTTCGATGGCGCGCAGTTTGTCGTCGGTTTTGGCAAGGTCAGTTTTTGCAACCCGACCGGCTTTCTCCCAACGATCCTGAATGCTGCTGAGCAGGCGCTTGGCCTCGGCTAGGTTCTTCTCTGGATCGATTTGTTTTGCCTCTTCGAGGAGGGCTAACTTGGCGGTAAGAGCCTCGCCTTGCGATGCCGAAACTATGGCAATTTGCTGACCTTTTGCAGCATAAATTGCATCTCCGGCTGCTTTGAATCGCTTCCACAGTTCGTCATCGTTTTTAGAACGACCGGCTGCTTTCCATTCGTCCAGAAGTTTACGGTAAGCAACAACCGCGTCTGCGCCCTTGGCAACTAGAGCTTCGGCGCTCTTTACGATATTCTCTTTTGTTGCCTTGGCGGCCTTTGCTTTAGAACCAGCTTCGGCGAAGAATGCTCGTTTTGCTGTCTCGATCTTGTTGCGCGCAGTTTGAAAGCGTTTCCAAATCGCATCGGCCTCGCCCTTTGGTACGCGTGCGCCACTCTTTTGAACGAGCTGCCATTCGTCGAACAAGGCGGTCAGTTGCGCGCTGAGGTTTTTCCAAATCACTTTGCTCAGATCGCCGTTTGCTAGAGCTTCTGCCTTTGCCGCAATTTCCTCCCGTTTCGCCAGGGCCGCGGTTGCGGCTTCCTGATTTACGGCTTTCTTGGAGTTGAGTAGGTCCTGAATTTTCGGTGCAAGAGCGAGTACTCTTTCGCGAAGTGCCTGCAAGTCGCCGACCGCATTTGCTTCGATTAGATCAACTGTTAGCTTCGCTGCGGCCTTGCTGATCGAGTCTGCGTCAGCTTTCTTGTGCACACGCTGTTCCAACAATTTAACTGCTCCGGCAAAGGCCTCGTACTTGTTTACAAAGTGTGCGAGTGCTTCTTCAGCTGAGACGTTTGGGTACTGACCAACTTTTCTTTCGCCGTTGGGTTCGATGACATAGACATTGTTCTCGCTGTCAACGCGACCGTATTCGGTGGTGGTCATTAGTTACCTATCTCGATTGTGTGGGATGTCACTATTTTACTGAAATTGCGGTGAGTAAAACCTTGTTCTTCGGAGGTCCATCAGTGCCGCCATCGGCTGTGCCGTCTTCTGCGATGTTTGAAATGGAACCGAGACCTTTGGTTAACTTGCCAAAGACTGTGTAACCACCGGCTGCGTCGGAGGGAATCTCGCTCTCGCTGTAAACGATGAAGAACTGAGAGCCCATGCTCGCGCCATTGCCACCTTGACGCGCCATTGCCAGGATTCCAGGACCGTAGACGTCGTCGGCGGGTGCGTTTTCGATTGGCCCGAAGTTATAACCTGGTCCTCCGGTTCCGGTTCCTGCCGGGTCGCCGCACTGAAGAACAAAAATTCCCTGAGTTACCAGTCGGTGGCAACTTACGTTCTCAAAGAAGCCTTTTTGAGTTAGTGAGACGAAGTTTGCTACGGCTTTCGGTGCTTTATCTCCATAAAGTTCAAACTCAATAGGCGATCCTGCGACCGACATTGCGCCGGTCCATACGCGGTTCTCCGCGAGCGCAGCGTCTGGTGCGGTCTGTGGCTTGGGCGCTGGCTTAGGAATGCCTGGGCCTAGGTGAAAGTAAGCGAGTTGAAGAGCAACAGCCACCACAATCGCTCCGGCGATGACACCTAGTGAGAGCAGGTTGTCTTTTCTACGAACGGCTGATCTGCCTTCAACAAGAGTAGATTTTGCTTCGTAGTTATCGATGCGGGCCTGGGCGGCCTTAGATAGCTTCGGTTTCGGCTTGGTCAAATTTCCTCCAACTTTCTCGCATAAGTTTACTTGACTTGATGGCTGCTCGGGTTGACGTAGCCTTGAGATGTGATTTTGGAAAACGTCTTTGAGTTGAGCGAACCTCTCGCTGCGAGAATGCGACCCGTTTCCATTTCTGACGTTATCGGTCAGGAGTCGGCCCTGCGACCTGGCTCTCCTCTGCATCGCCTTCTCTCTGGTGACACACGCGGTTCCCAGTCGGTGCTGCTCTGGGGCCCTCCGGGAACCGGAAAGACTTCGATCACCAATGTTCTGGGTAGCGCGTCTGGCCGAAAACTCGTTCAATTGAGCGCGATCTCGGCGGGCGTTAAGGAAGTTCGTGAGGTCATCGAGAGGGCTAAGACGGATAGCGAGCTGTACAAGCTCGAAACCGTGCTTTTCTTGGACGAAATCCATCGTTTTTCTAAGGCACAGCAAGATTCGCTGCTTCCGGCCGTCGAGGCTGGTTGGGTAACGTTGGTAGCTGCCACTACAGAGAATCCATCGTTTTCCGTCATCTCGCCACTGATTTCACGTTCACTCGTCGTGCAGTTACAGCCGCTCAGCGATGAAAACCTGATGGAACTGGTGAACCGAGCTCTATCCGACGAACGCGGTTTCTCGGGTCTTGTTTCTATCGAGGGCGATGCGCTCATTGAACTCGTTCGAATGGCTCAGGGGGATGCCAGGCGTGCGCTTACCTTCCTAGAGGCCCTTGCCTATTCCGCTTGGGAAGGCAGCGGAAAAGGAACCTCTGCCACCATTCAATTGGGTGAATTTGAGAAGGCGCTGGCCGATAGCCCGCTACGCTACGACAAAGACGGCGATAATCACTACGACGTAATCAGCGCTTTCATCAAGTCGGTTCGTGGCTCAGACGCAGATGCGGCAGTTTACTGGCTGGCCAGGATGATACAAGGGGGAGAGGATCCCCGCTTTATCGCTAGGAGGCTGATGATTCTTGCCGCTGAGGACATCGGTTTGGCAGACCCGCAGGCTCTGGTGCTGGCGACCTCCTGTGCTCAGTCGGTTGCGCTCATAGGTATGCCCGAAGGTCGAATCGCGCTTTCCGAGACCACGATTTATCTTGCCCTCGCCCCGAAATCTAACTCTGCCTATCTAGCGATCAACCATGCGCTAGAAGACGTTCGTAAGGGTTTCGTGATTCCGGTACCGACGGCCCTTCGTTCTTCTAACTACGCCGGTGCGAGTGAATACGGAAACGGTGAAGGCTATCTCTATCCTCACGACATTGAAGCGGGTGTTGTTGCTCAAAGTTATGTCACTGGCGAGATTGCTCAAAGGCGGTACTACAAGCCTAAGAACTATGGCGCTGAAAGCGACAAAGTGGGCCTCTGGGAGCGATTGAGAAAGATCATCCGTAGAAATTAGCGAGTTTTGTTGCTAATCTTGTCAGGTTGCTATTTTTTGAGATTCTCTCTGGCTGCGAGACTCGGAAAATGATGTTCATTAGCCGAACATTTTTGGGCAGTACCTACTTGTAAACGAAACTTCCGAAAGGATCACGTGTCTAAGACTTCACGTACCCGCAGCAAAACCCGCCTATCGCGCGCGCTAGGCCTAGCTCTAACCCCGAAAGCAGCCAAGTACCTTGAGAAGCGTCCATACGCGCCTGGTCAGCACGGTCGCACCAAGCGCAAGACCGACAGCGATTTCGCCGTTCGTCTTCGCGAGAAGCAGCGCCTACGCGCCCAGTACGGCATCCGCGAAGCACAGCTACGCAACACCTTTGTTGAAGCCAAGCGCACCGAGGGCCTAACCGGTGAAAACCTAGTTGAGCTTCTAGAAATGCGTCTCGACGCTCTAGTCCTCCGTGCTGGTTTCGCCCGCACTATCTCTCAGTCTCGTCAGATGGTTGTTCACCGTCACATTCTGGTCAACGGCCAGCGCGTAGACCGTCCTAGCTTCCGCGTGAAGCCTGGTCAGACCATCCACGTTCACGAGAAGAGCGAGCGCACCGAGCCTTTCCAGGTTGCTGCAGCAGGCGGACACGTAGATGTTCTTCCTCCAGTGCCTGGCTACCTAGATGTTCAGCTAGACAAGCTACACGCAACTCTTACTCGTCGACCAAAGCGCGCAGAGGTTCCAGTAACCTGTGAAGTGCAGTTGGTTGTTGAGTACTACGCAGCTCGCTAGTAACCAAACGTTAGGAACCCGATGAGTGGTGGCGAATTAGCAGCATTGATTGCTGCTGGAGCGTTGGCTCTGTTGGTGCTCGTTTTAGCCATTCCTTTGTTGAAGTTGGGCAAGCTGCTCGACGAAACAACGGCAACAGTTAAAGAGATCAACGACAACCTTCCGCCCCTGCTCGCGGGTCTTGGCGAAACCGTGGATCAGACCAACAAGCAGTTGGCAAAGATCGACGTCATTACCGATAACGTGGCTGACATGAGTAACAACATCCAATCCTTGGTGGCCGTTTTCTCAGCTTCAGTCGGTTCTCCGCTGATGAAGCTTGCCGGTTATCTCAAGAGTTTCTCAAGCCTGACCGGCAACAAGAAAAAGAAGTAGGACTGATTATGAAGAAACTTTTTTGGTTGGTTGCAGGCATTGGCGTCGGTTTAGTCGCTGCCAAGCAGATTGAAAAGAACCCTAAGGCCAAAGCCGCTTACGACGATGCAACTGATCGCCTAATGTCATTGGTCGAAGCTTTTGCCGAGGGTTACGAAGCTGAAGTTGAAGTAAAGAAGCCAGCTGTAAAGCGCCCTGTTGCGCGCAAGACTGATAAGTAAAGCATGAGAACCGCTGAAATCAGGCGGCGTTGGCTAGATTTCTTCGCAAGCAAAAATCACACGGTTGTTCCGTCGGCATCGCTGATCAGTGAAGACCCTTCGCTGTTATTTACCGTGGCCGGCATGGTGCCGTTTATTCCTTACATGTCTGGTTTAGTGCCGGCACCTTACGCTCGTGCAACCAGCGTGCAAAAGTGCATTAGAACACTCGATATTGAAGAGGTTGGCAAGACCACCAGGCACGGAACTTTCTTCCAAATGAATGGCAATTTTTCGTTTGGCGACTACTTCAAACGCGAGGCGATCGCCTTTGCTTGGGAATTTCTCACCGGTTCTCTAGAATCTGGCTGCCTTGCGCTAGACCCTGAATTACTTTGGGTAACTGTTTACAAGGATGACGACGAGGCAATCGAACTCTGGCGAGAAGTTGCCGACATCCCAATGGAGCGTATCCAGCGACTTGGAATGAAAGACAACTTCTGGTCAACTGGTCAACCAGGGCCTTCAGGTCCGTGCAGCGAGATCTACTACGACCGTGGCCCCGACTACGGTAAAGAGGGCGGGCCCGCCGTCGACGATGACCGCTACATCGAAATCTGGAACCTCGTCTTCATGCAGTATGAGCGTGGCAGAGGTATCGGTAAGGATGACTTCGAAATACTCGGGGACTTACCGAAGAAGAACATTGATACTGGCATGGGTCTAGAGCGCGTCGCGTTTCTGATGCAGGGCGTTGAAAACCTTTATGAAATCGACGAAGTACGACCGGTATTAGACCTGGCGGCCGAACTCTCGGGTAAGTTGTACGGTCATTCCGTGGATGACGACGTTCGACTTCGCGTCGTAGCAGACCACATTCGGAGCGCCTTGATGCTGATTGGCGATGGCGTGACTCCTGGTAACGATGGTCGTGGCTACGTGCTCCGCCGCCTTTTGCGCCGATCAATCCGCGCGATGAGACTAATGGGTGTTACGAAGCCCGTCATAGGTTCGCTGATTGAGGCATCGATGCACGCGATGAAGGAGTCCTATCCTGAGCTCCAGGACGATTTTTCGCGCATCTCAGCTACTGCCGTTGCCGAGGAGGACGCGTTCCTTAGAACTCTCACTAGCGGTTCACTGGTTCTAGATCAGTCAATTGCAGACGTCAAGAGCGGCAAAGGATCTGCGCTGGCCGGAGACGCAGCATTTCTACTTCACGACACCTATGGTTTTCCTATTGATTTGACGGTAGAGATCGCCGAAGAGGCGGGAATCACAGTAGACCGTGAAGGGTTCACCAGCCTGATGGCTGAACAGCGTGATCGCGCCAAGGCCGATGCCAGAGAAAAGAAACTTGGCGGAACCGACCTCTCGGTCTACTCAGATTTCCGCTCTAAGGGTGTCACGAAATTCACCGGCTACGACGAGCTGGAATCCTCGGGCAGAGTCCTCGGCCTGATTCACGAGGGCGTTGCCGTAGCTGATTTGCCGAAAGGTTCAGTGGGTGAGGTAATCCTCGACACCACAAGCCTCTACGCAGAATCCGGCGGGCAGGCCGCTGATGCTGGTTTAATCCTTGGAGACGGCTTCGAGCTTGAGGTTCTAGATGTTCAAAAGCCGATCAAGGGGCTGATTTCTCACAAGGTTTTGGTCCGAAGTGGTCAGGTTTCCCTTGACGCAGTTGCGAAAACACAGGTTGACGAAAACTGGAGACTCGGCGCTTGCCAGGCTCACTCGGGAACGCACGTTCTTCACGCTGCTCTTCGACAGGTACTTGGCCCCTCGGCACTGCAGTCTGGTTCTTACAACAAGCCTGGTTACCTACGCCTCGATTTTGCTTGGAATCAGGCGCTTTCAGCGGAAACCAAGAGTGAACTTGAAGAGGTTAGCAACCTCGCGATTAGGCGAGACCTCGCGGTAAGCGCTCACCTGATGAGTCAAACCGAAGCCAAGAACTTTGGAGCAGTTGCTCTGTTTGGTGAAACCTACGACGAACTCGTGCGAGTAGTGCAAGTTGGTGGCCCATGGTCTCGCGAACTATGTGGTGGAACGCACGTAAGTAGATCTAGCCAGATCGGCTTGCTGGCTCTGGGAGCCGAATCGTCGGTTGGTTCCGGTTCGCGTCGTATTGAAGCCTTTGTTGGAATTGAGGCCTTCCGTTCGCTCGCTTTAGAGCGCGCCTTGGTTTCCCGTCTGGCCGATTTAGCAAAGGTTCCGGTTGGTTCGCTCGAAGACAAGCTAAGTGCAACTTTTGATGAACTGCGTAGCGTTCAGAAGCGATTGGCTTCTTTTGAACAACAGGCGCAGGCAAACAAGGTTCCACAGTGGTTGGCAGCTGCAAAAACCATCGGTTCCAACAAGGTTGTATTTGCCGAGGTTGGTGAGCTCGACTCGGCTGAACCGCTACGTGGAATCGCAACTCAGCTTCGTCAAGAATTGGGCACAGAAGCTGTTGTATTCGTGTCTGCCGTAATTGCAGACAAGCCGGCGATTCTTGTGGCTTGTGGCGAAGGTGCCCGCGCTAGAGGCGTCAAGGCCGGAGCGCTCGTGAAACTAGCCTCGTCAATTCTCGGCGGTGGCGGTGGGGGCAAAGACGATCTAGCGCAGGGCGGCGGAACGGATGTTTCAGCAATTCCTGCCGCTATCTCCGCAATAGAAAAAGAACTTGGCTAACTTTCGCCTGGGAAGACGGATCGGTGTCGATTTTGGTGTAGCCAGAATCGGCGTCGCAGTTTCAAGCGTCGACGGAATCATTTGTAGCCCGTTAGCAACCTTGCAGAATAACGACGAAGCGCTAAGTAGTTTGTTGGAACTGATTAGCGAACAGGAACCGATCGAGATATACGTTGGCCTACCGCTCAATCTGCAGGGGGAGCACACCCAATCCACCGTTTTGGCGATTGAGTTTGCAAAACAGCTTTTTCAATCAGGAGTTTCGAACCTTCGCTTGGTGGATGAGCGCATGAGCACGAGGGCCGCCCAGAGCCAGCTTCAGGCTTCAGGTAAGAACTCTCGTCAATCTAAAGGCGTGATAGATGCTGCCGCTGCTACCCTAATAGTAGAAAGTGCTCTTTCCTATGAGAGAGCAACCGGCCAGATACCTGGCATTGATGTATCGGAGTTTTCATGAGCAAGCGCAAGATAGTCGTCATCGTTCTAGCGTTGTTACTCGTTGTCACCGCGGGGACGGGATACGCATTTAGAGGGCAGATCCGTGCAGCGATCGACACTATCTCAGGAGCGGATTTTGAAGGCCAGGGTGTTGGCAAAGTCGAATTGAAGATTGAATCAGGCGATAGCGGCGAAGTCGTTGCCACGAAACTCGTCGAATTGGGTGTAACTAAGAATTTCTCCTTCACGTACAAGAGAATCATCGCCCGCAATCCAGTGTTCATACCTGGTACTTTTACGCTTCGAAAGGGTATGTCTGCCGACGCCGCTCTCGACCTTATAGCAGACCCTAAAACTCGTGTCGTCAATGTGGTCACCATTAGAGAAGGGCTTCGCCTACCTCAGGTGCTCGCCGAGTTGAGCAAAGCCACGAAGTTGCCTTTGGCCGACTTCGAGCTTGCTGTCAAGGATCCGACTGTTTATGGATTGCCGGCCGATCTTCGCAATCTGGACGGTTATCTGTTCCCAGCAACTTATGAGATTAGCCCAGCGGACTCAGCACAGCAACTGGTTGGCACAATGATCGAGCGAATGAACGTTGAGTTAGATAAATTCGGCGTCAAGGACGCTGATCGCCACAAAGTTCTAACTCTCGCCTCCATCGTGCAGCGAGAAGCTCGCGCCACCACCGATTTCTTCAAGGTCGCCAGGGTTTTCCAGAATCGTCTGGATATTGGAATGCCGCTGCAATCCTGCGCCACTATAAGTTATTTGACCAGTGGAAGCACCTTTACCAATACACCTGAAGAGCGAGCATCGAAGAATCCTTACAACACGTACCTGTATCCCGGTTTACCGGTCGGTCCAATCGGCGCCCCAGGAACCACAGCTATCGACGCGGCGCTAAATCCGATTGATGGTCCTTGGTTTTACTTTGTGGCCGTCAACCTAGAGACCGGTGAAACCGAGTTCAATGAGACCTACGCCGGGCACCTGAAGTCTGTGAAGCGTTGGGACACTTGGCTTCGCGCGAATCCGAGTTGGATTGAGTAGCACTCATCTAGCGGTTCTTGGTTCACCCATTGAACACAGTAAATCTCCTGCAATACATGCCGCGGCTTACGAAGCACTGGGGCTCGATTGGGATTACGGGCGCTATCGCGTTGAGGCAAATGAACTTGCCGACTTTTTGAGGCTCCGTGATGAAACCTGGCGTGGCTTGAGCCTAACTATGCCGCTTAAGGACGTTGGGTTCGAACTTTCGATACCCAGTTGTCCGGTTGCCAGCGTGACAGGCGTTGTGAACACCCTTCTCCATACCGATGCTGGCTGGGAAGGCTATAACACCGATTCGTTTGGCATTCAGAAGGCGATTACCGAGCACACGGATGAGACTTTCCAGAGGGTAAACGTTCTGGGATCTGGAGCCACCGCTCGCTCAGCGGTTCATGCCGTTGGGCAACTTTTCCCGGATGCGGAGTTATCGGTTTTCGCTCGAAAGAGCACCGAGCTCTTCGGCCTACAAACCAAGTCTTTGGCTAGCTTTCATGAAGATGAGATTTCGGGACTGACCATCTCGACGCTTCCCAGTGCGTTAATTGTGGATCGTCTCAACGTTCACGAACAGGCCGTCATCTTTGACGTTTCCTACGATCCGTGGCCATCAGGACTTGCTACTAACTGGCTTCCGGCCAATCGAATCAGCGGGGTTGAGATGTTGCTGTGGCAAGCGCTCATCCAACTGCGGATCTTCGAAAATGGCGATGGAACAGTTCTGCTTGAAAACGAAGCAGATGTCTTTAAGGCGATGTCAAACGCAGTAAAACCGCTTTAGTCCGCTCTTTGTGCGAGAATTAAGAGCATGTTACGTTGGCTTACCGCAGGTGAATCCCATGGTCAGGAACTAGT
>CALPUC020000010.1 GCA_943326655.2 Rhodoluna limnophila | reverse complement strand
TTGAGCCTAGGGCCACGATGGCAACTTCGCCTGGGTTCAGGATTGGGGTTCCGGTGTCAACACCGAAGACACCGATGTTGGTGATGGTGATGGTTCCATCCTTCATGTCAGCCGGGGTGGTCTTGCCTTCGCGGGCGGTAGCTGCCAATTGCTCGATTGCCTGAGCGAGCTCTAGCATCGACATTTGGTCGGCGTCCTTGATATTTGGAACGATTAGGCCTCGAGGTGTCGCCGCTGCGATACCGAAGTTCACGAAGTTGTGAACGATGATTTCTTCGGCGGTGAAGGTTGCATTAACCATCGGGTTGCGTCGAACCGCCCACATCATTGCTTTCGCCATGATCAACAGCGGGGTTACCTTGGTTCCGGCGAAGTCGGTTGAAACCTTGAGGCGCTTCACGTATTCCATGGTTCGGGTGGCATCGACGTCTACGAAGATGCTCACGTGAGGAGCGGTGAAAGCGGAAGAAACCATCGCGTTGGCAATCGCTTTGCGAACACCCTTGACCGGGATGCGTTCTTCTCTGGCTGTTGGTGCTGCGGGAGTTGAAAGATTGCGGAAAACGCTGGCCTGCTGGGCCATTCCCAAAACGTCTTCGCGGGTGATGTCGCCGTTGAGGCCGGTTGGGGTAACTTTTCCGAGGTCGACGCCCAGATCGGCGGCAAGTTTGCGAATCGGCGGCTTCGCCAGAACCTGAGTGTCTGGGTGAGTGGGCACGGCAAGGTGCCCTGCGGCTGCCGGAATGATCGGTATCGAAGACGTGTTGGTTCCGAGCGGGGTTGCTGCACGCTTGCGACGAACCGGGCCGTTTGGGTCGGCGACGCCATAGCCAACTAGGTTCGGTGTGCGCTCTTCTGCCGCTACTGTTCCCGCTGCAACGTCGGCGACGGCTTGGTGAACTTCGGCAGCGCTTTCGGCTTGAGCAACGGTTGCCCCAACCGCGTCGTCGGCGACGGTAGCTGAAATCAAAGGTTTGCCAACCTCAACGGTGTCGCCTTCAGCAGCCATGAGTTCGGAAATCACTCCGGCAAACGGGCAAGGAAGTTCTACCAGCGATTTCGCGGTTTCGATTTCAACGATTACCTGGTTGACGGTAACGGTGTCGCCAGGTTTGACTTTCCAGGAAACGATTTCCGCTTCGGTGAGGCCTTCGCCAACGTCTGGCAAATTGAAATATGCAATCTTGCTCATCAGTAGGCTCTCGATCTGTCGACGGCTTCCAATATGCGATCAGCATCTGGAAGGAAAATCTCCTCAAGTTTGGCTGCTGGGTAAGGAATGTCGAACCCGCCAACTCGGATAACTGGAGCCTGAAGGTGATAGAAACACTCTTCGGTGATTCGAGCTGAGATTTCGCTGGCAACCGAGAAGGAGTTCGGCGCTTCGGAAACGGTAATCAATCGGCCAGTCTCTTTAACCGATTCGATGATGGTTGGGAAATCGATTGGTGAAATTGAGCGAAGGTCGATTACCTCGATGCTGATGCCCTCCGAGGCGGCCACTTCGGCAGCCTGAAGAGAAGTGTGAACCATCGGCCCGTAGGTGGCAATGGTCACGTCGGTTCCCTCGCGCAAAACTCTTGCCGAGTGCAGGTCTTGAGGTGGACCGTCTAGATCAACCTGACCCTTTTGCCAGTAGCGACGTTTCGGTTCGAAGAATAAGACAGGGTCGGTTGAGGCAATCGCCTGCTGAATCATCCAATAGGCGTCGTTTGAATTACTCGGAGTAACCACTCGAAGCCCTGGGGTGTGAGCGAAGTAAGCCTCAGGGCTTTCGCTGTGGTGCTCAATCGCTCCGATACCGCCTCCATAAGGAACACGAATAACGACCGGCATAGGGTGGTGACCCTCAGAACGGTTCTGCATTTTGGCCAGCTGAGTGGTGATCTGGTCGAACGCAGGAAAAATGAAACCCTCGAACTGGATTTCAGCGACCGGACGATAACCGCGCATGGCCAAGCCGATTGCGGTTCCCACGATTCCAGACTCGGCGATCGGTGAGTTGAAAATTCGGGTGTCGCCGAACTCCGCGTGAATTCCTTCGGTGACTCGGAAAACTCCACCGAGCTGGGCAACGTCTTGGCCAAAAATCAAAACCTTGGGGTCATCGGCCATTGCCTTTCGGAGGCCGGCATTGATGGCCTTGGCGATTGCCATCTCCATGAAATTGCCCATTAGTTTTCGCCGCCAAACGAAGCCTCGTAGCGCTTGAGCCAATCGAGCTGTTCTTCAATTAGTGGGTGAGGTTCGGAATAAACATGTTTGAACATGTCCTCCATCGCCGGTGCCTGCAGAGCGAAAGTTGCCTCGCGAATCTCTGTTGCCAACTTCTCGCCGGCCTCGGCAACTTCGTTGAAGAAGTCATCGCCGATTCCCTGGCGTCTTAGGAAGATTTCTAAACGCTTTAGAGGATCTCGGGCAACCCAGTGGGCTACCTCTTCGTCTGTGCGGTATTTGGTTGGGTCGTCTGAAGTGGTGTGAGCGCCAATTCGGTAGGTGAGAGCTTCAATCATCGACGGACCGGCTCCTTCGCGAGCGTCGTCCATGTGTTTAGCGGTAACCGCGTAACTTGCCAATACGTCGTTGCCGTCGATTCGAATACCAGGAACGCCGAAGCCGGCGCCTCGCTGGTAAAGAGGAACGCGAGTTTGGCTGTTGGTGGGGGAGGAAATTGCCCACTGGTTGTTTTGACAGAAGAACACGAGTGGGCTCTCTGTGTTAGCCGCGAATAGAAGAGCCTCGGAGATATCTCCCTCGGCAGTTGCGCCATCGCCGAAGTAGGTGATTACGGCAAGGTTGTCTTCTTTATTGGCTGTGGCAACTTTGCCGTCGAATTTAACACCCATGGCGTAGCCGGTTGCGTGGAGCACCTGGCTACCCAGAACAATCGCGTAGAGGTGGAAACGTGTTTCCTCTGGGTTCCAGCCGCCGTGGTTTACTCCGCGGAACATTTTTAGAAGTGAAATAAGTTCAATGCCATGAGTAATGGCAACACCGTGCTCGCGGTAGCTGGGGAAGATGTGGTCGTTCTTGCCAACTCCGTAGCCGGAGCCGATTTGCGCTGCTTCCTGGCCGATGGCCGGAGCCCACAACCCGAGTTGACCTTGACGCTGCAAAGCGGTGGCTTCGTTGTCGAAGCGGCGGCAGCGAGCCATGTCGCGATAGAACTTTAAGAAGTCTTCTTCGTTCAGTCGCTCAATGTATTTGCCGTATTCGGCATACTGCTTCGGCACAGAAAAATCGCCCTCGGGAGAGAGCAACTGAACCATTGGCACGCTTGCGTTTTCATTCATCCTCTCCAATTTAGTTTGCTTCGCTGGCACAATCTACTTATGAAGCGTTTTCTAGTTGGCACAGTGATCAATTCACTGGCACTTTGGTTGGTCACTTTAATCATCCCCGCGATCAAGATTTCGCCCTGGGGTGGGGTAGAAACTTGGAATCTAGTGGTTTCTTTCGTTTTTGTTGGCATGATTTTCGGCCTCGTTACCGCGATTATTGCTCCGGTAATTAAGGTTCTCGCCTTTCCGCTGTACCTACTCACCTTTGGCTTGATCTCGGTTGTTATCAACGGAGCAATGCTGTTGCTGGTTGCCTGGGTTAGCTCAAGTGTGGAGGCAGATTTGTTCTCCATCGATGGGGCTACTCTTTCGGGGGTCGACTCGGCAGCATTCGGTTGGGCCATCTTGGGTGCGCTGGTGATGAGCGTGAGCACGTTTTTGGCTCGGGCGGCCTTCAAGGCTATGAGACTGCTTTAAGCGGCTGGAATTCTCGAACTCCCAGTGCTCTCGCTCCTTTGAGCTGGCCGAGGATTTCCTCTCTGATTCGGGCTATGCCGGCATCATTCGACCTATCCACTAATCCCGCTGTTTCCGAATAACTCGAAATGTCGTGGGCCTTTAGAACCGTTTCCCCGATTTCAATGTCGATGTGACGGCTGGCCGTGACCCAGTTCTTGGTGAGTGGATTGGTTTCGCCCGCGAGCGCAGGAACAACATCGTTGCTGTGCTCAATCGAGAGCGTTGGCAGGTTTGCGGGTAACTGGGAAGTCGCTACGGGAGCACCGATAGTTACCAGGCCAACCACATTGGAATTCTGTTCGGCAATCGATGCTGCTAAGAGCCCACCCTGCGAGTAGCCAACCAGCACAATACGGTCTTGGGGTCTGGCGCCGTAGGCGCTTAGAGCTGCGTGAGCAGCTCGGCTCGAATTTGAACTTTCCTCTCCCCCGATAAGTTCGAGGTTGCTTTTCAGGTCGAATGCCTTGCCGCTGCCAAACGGAAGCCAATTCGATGTGCCTGGAAGATACATGAACAGCACTCGACCGCTCGAGGTTTCATACCCTTCGATTCGGATGTGACCCGAGCGGTTGTTTAGTCGATGGGCTAGGGCAGCGATGGTTTTAGGTGGCGACTCGATTCGAGCCGGTTCGGCGTTTACCCAAACCCGCTCGGCGGGCAGTAACCCTCCGACCCGATTGATTTCTCTCAGTGGAAGTTGTGATGCACCGACCCTAACCACCTGAGCCGTTAGGTTCGAGTTAGTGAAGCCGGCGGCCACGGTTGCCGCACCAAGGGCAATCCAGGCTTCCTTAGGAATCGCGTTGGAGATCCATTTGTTTTCTTGGACGATTTGGGCAAGAGAATCGAGCCGGTGAGCCACTCGAGCGTCAACGGTGAAATAGTTTTCGACCGCAACATAACAGCCGTGACGTTGCAGCCCAATTCGCACGAAAGTCTCCGGCAGTTTGAGATCTAGTTGAATGTGGTGAACCAGCCCGTTGAGTTGAGCCATCGGGTGCAGTTCGTCTAGCAACCGTTTTTGCACAAGGGCAAGCGAGGCTGTGATTCGCTCGATTTCTTCTCTAGCGGCTACCACCCGAGGGTCTCCGCCATAACTCACCAGGCCGCTCACAGAGAGATCCTTGGCAAATCAATTAGTTGCTGTTGGAGCTCTCGAAGCTCAATTTGAAGTAGCTCTATTTGCCGCTCGAGTGCCCGCGACGAAGACGAAGACCAAAATAGAGGGTTCGGCTTGGCTTGTTCTAGTTGAGCAATTAGTTCGTTAAGAAGAGTTGACACGTCTGGCATAGGCAAAACTCTGGCAAAGGTTTCCTACACAAATCACACGCGATTGAGTTTTGTGGATAAAGGGTAAGGCAAAATAGTAATGTGAGTAATCTTTCTGAACAACCCCTTTCCCCGCTTGACGGTAGATACCGCGCGGTGGTTTCAGAACTCGGTGAATACCTCTCTGAAGCGGGCCTGAATCGAGCCAGAATTCAGGTTGAAATCGAATGGTTGATTCAGTTGGCCAACCGAGGGGTTCTACAGACGGCACTTCCGGTTCTAGAAGCCGAGGCGGCCGAACTTCGCAAAATCGTGACCGATTTTTCAGACTCGGACGTTGCCGAATTAGCGCAAACCGAAGCCACCACCAAACATGACGTGAAGGCTGTCGAATATTTCATCCGCGCACGTCTCGAAAAACTTAACCGCAAAGACCTTCTCGAGCTCACTCACTTCGGTTGCACCAGCGAAGACATCAATAACCTGAGTTACGCAATCACCGTTCGCGACGCCGTGAACAACGTTTGGCTCCCAAAAGCTAAAGCCCTACTGGCAAAACTCAGTGAACTCAGCGATAAATACATCGACTCAGCTATGTTGGCCAGAACTCACGGTCAGCCAGCTACCCCGACCACTATGGGTAAAGAGTTGGCTGTTTTTGTGCACCGCCTCGGCCGCCAAATCGACCGCATTGAGAAAGCCGAATACCTGGGCAAGTTCTCGGGAGCAACCGGAACGTTCTCAGCTCACGTTGTGGCTGCTCCGGAAGTTGACTGGATTAAGCAGTCGCAAGATTTCGTGACTTCGCTCGGGCTCACCTGGAACCCGCTAACCACCCAGATTGAAAGCCACGACTGGCAAGCAGAGCTTTACTCATCGGTTGCGCTTTTCAACCGAATTCTTCACAACCTCTGCACCGACATTTGGAGTTACATCTCGGTTGGCTACTTCAAGCAGATTCCTCAGGCTGGAGCCACCGGTTCGTCCACGATGCCTCACAAGATCAACCCAATTCGTTTCGAAAATGCCGAATCAAACCTTGAACTCTCGAACGCGATTCTTGATTCAATTGCTGCGACTCTGGTTACCAGCCGTTTGCAGCGAGATCTGACCGACTCTTCAACCCAGCGCAACATCGGGCTAGGTTTCGGCCACAGCCTGCTTGCGCTAGATAACGTAACTCGCGGGCTCAGCGAAATCGATCTCAATGTTGGTGTTCTCGAAGCCGACCTAAATGACAACTGGGAAGTTCTGGGCGAGGCAATCCAAACCGTGATCCGCGCTGAGGTGGCTGCCGGTCGCTCGAAGATCTCCGACCCTTACGCGCTTTTGAAAGAACTCACTCGCGGAAAGCGGGTCGGGCACGAGGATTTGATTACCTTTATCAACGGCCTGGACCTCTCGGCTGACGCCAAGCAGCGTTTGATTGCCCTTCGACCTGGCACTTACACCGGCCTAGCAGCCGAGCTCACCAAGCGCTTTCGCCGCTAGTCGTGCAGGCTTTCGTCGGCCAACCCGGTCTTTAGTTCTAAAAATTCAACCGTGAGGCCGGCTCTAGATGGGCTGGCGAGGTGAAGGCCTACCTTCCAATCCAGGGCAGGGTCGAGCGGCGCAAGACGCACTAGTTTCCAGTCGCCTTCGCATCTGGCGCGAATCGTGAGTGCATCGCCGGAACGGCTCACACGAAGTTGTACCTCTCGACCCATCCACTCTGGAACGGGTGCCACCGACCAGTCGGAAACCGTTTTGGTAACCACAGCACCTAGTTGCGGAGCTCCGTCGGCGAATTCGATACCGGCTTTGGTCCAATTTTCGTCGTTAGCCCAGACCAACAGACCTGCTTGGTCAAACTGCTCCCGATAGTTCAGAAGCCAGGTGAGCTCAACTGAGGAGTCCTGGGGAAATTCATTGAGTAGGCCGTGGCCTGAGTCGTGCACGAATCCGTAGGAGGTAGTTCGCCAGAAGTCGCTGTTCTCCTTCGCAGTAACGAAGAGTTTATTGCCCTGCTGCTCGATCAAAAGTGGAGGGTTTAGCCAAGTACCGCTTGCGATTGGTTGAGGCTGCACGAATTGACTCGAAATCTATTTCTTCGGGGTTTTGTTTACGAGGCGCGGAGTTGAGCCGTCGAAGTCGTCGTCTTTTACGCTGAGCGCGAGTGTGGCAATTCCAACAATCACGACGATGAAGGTTAGGCCCGACCAGATGAAGGTTTGATCCCACTTTCTAGTTCCAAAGAAAATCAAAATTCCCACAAAAACTGCCGCGATTGCCGAGAGAGTGAAATAAACGAGCACGCCAACTGGCTTTTTCTGGTTTTTGGTCATGTGACCAGCCTACTTCTTTGGAGTAGCGGCTGCGATTCCGAGGTGAACGGCGAGTAGGGCGTTGTAGGCACCAAAGAATCCCACCAGGTCTTGTTCGCGAAGATTTGCACCGGCGGCTAGACCAAGCATTACCGCGCTAAACACCGCGGTGATTACCGCTTCTCTGCCCTGGAGGGTTTTTCTGCCCACCTTATTGGCGACCACAATCTCGCTAATCACGAACCAGCCCATTAGTAGCGCGGTGAGAATTCGGAACGCAAGCAGAGTGTCTAGTTGAAGCCAGAGTGCCGCGACCGCCAAGGTTGCCACTACCATCGGGGCAATTAGCGGAAGACCAACGCTTGGGGAGGTTAGTTTGTAGCGGCGGTCGAGGAAGGTGGTTCCGAGGCTGGCGGCTAGATAGAGCGAGCCGAACAAAACCAGACTATTGAGCACATTGTCGATTTGAGCAAAGGTAATCATGATGGCGACAACGCCGTGAGCTACCGCCCGAGTTGCCAACAACCAGTTCATTAGCCCGGGTTCTTGTTTACGAATCGCGAATACTGCCCCTGGAACATGACAGCGATTTTGTCGGTTGGTCCGTTTCGCTGCTTGGCCAGAATGATGTCTGCTTCGCCAGCTCGAACGTGATCTTTCTGGTTCATGTCTTCGCGGTGAAGAAGAATTACCACGTCGGCGTCTTGTTCGAGCGACCCGGATTCACGCAGGTTCGAAATTTGCGGAGTTTTGTCTTCTTTCTGCTCCGAGTTTCGGTTTAGCTGGGCAATTGCGAGCACTGGGATGTTCAGTTCTTTTGCCAAAAGCTTGATTGAGCGTGAGAACTCGGACACCTCCTGCTGACGGGATTCGACTTTCTTTCCCGACGAAAGCAACTGCAGGTAATCAATTACGATGAGCTCGAGGCCGAGCGACTCTCGAAGCCGGCGGCTTTTGGCTCGAATTTCTACCATGGTTAGATTGGCGCTGTCGTCGATGAATAGTGGCTTGTCGTTCACGCGTCCACGCACCGAGGCGAGCTTCTTCCATTCCTCAGAAGATAAGGTTCCGCCGCGCATCCTTGAGAGGCTGATTTCGCTCTCTGCTGAAAGCATTCTCATGGCTATTTCGGCTTTGCTCATTTCCAGTGAGAAAAACAGCACCGGCTTGTCGTATTTGAATGCGCCGTTTCTGGCAATGTCTAGGGCAAAGGTTGATTTTCCAACGGCTGGCCTGGCAGCCACGATGATCATCTGACCTCCGTGCAAACCGTGAGTCAGGCGGTCAAGCTCGTGGAATCCGGTTGGCACGCCAATAACTTCGCCGCCGCTTCTTTCAGCGATTTCCATTTCCAGGATGGCTGAGTCGATAGACGTACTTAACAGCGAGTACTCGTCTGATAGCGCTTTACCGCCGACCGCATAGACATCGGCCTGCGCGGTGTTGATCAAATCTTCTAGCTCACCTTCGGCGGTGTAACCCATTTGGGCAATTTTGGTTCCAACTTCAACCAATCGTCGAAGAATGGCTTTCTCTTGGACGATTTTGGCGTAGTAACCGACGTTGGCGGCGGTTGGAACCATGCTGGTGAGCGAGTGGATGTAGTCGGCACCTCCTGATCGCACGAGATTGCCGTTTCGTGTTAGTTCCGCAGAGACCGAGATTGCGTCGACCGGCTCGCCTTTGTCGAAAAGGCTCATGGCCGCGCTAAAGATAAGTTCGTGTTTCGGGGCATAGAAGTCGCCGGCTTTTACGTATTCGGCGACAACAGCCACCGCGTCCATAGAGATCAGCATGCCGCCGAGCGATGATTGCTCGGCCATCAAATCGCTTGGCAGGATGCGTTCGACAGCGGCGGTTGGGTTCGCCACGGTGTTCTGAATCTGAGCCATCTTCTCCCCTTTTTTTCTTTCGAGTCTTGTCTAGCATCCTCTACTGACAAAGGTAATACCAATCGCCCTGTGGATAAAAATGTGAATAACTGTGGAAACACGCCGACAGACTTGTGGAAAACCTGTGGAGAACCTGTGGATAGATTGTGGAGAGTTTCTCTGTCACCAGTAATCTATTGGGTTTTACCTGTGTATAACTGCGGTGGATAAACCCTAAACTTTCACCTGAGAGTTTAGTTTTCCCCAACTTAGACACGCCGATAAACCCAGTTATCCACAGTTATCCACAGGGCAAAAAGAACGGGCGGTAGGTTTCCCCACCGCCCGAAATTCTAGTTTGAACTACTTCTTGCCGACCACCTGAATGGTGATGCTGGCAACAACGTCTCCGTGAAGACGCACGGTAGCCGAGTGGGTTCCAGCAACCTTGATCGGAGCAGCAAGCTCGATACGGCGCTTGTCTACCTCGCCAAGGCCGGCTTCGACAATTGCCGAAGCAACGTCTGCGGTCTTGATGGCACCAAATAGGCGGCCCTCAACACCTGCCTTGGCGGTGAGGCGAATAGCCTTTTCCTCAAGGCGAGCCTTGAGAGTCTGTGCTTCCTCAACAGTTGCAATGGCACGAGCGTTGCGAGCAGTCTTGATCTGGTCGACCTGCTTCTCGCCACCCTTGGTCCAGGGAACTGCGAAACCCATTGGTACGAGGTAGTTACGGGCGTAGCCGTTCTTAACCTCAACCACGTCGCCAGCTGAACCGAGACCGGAGACTTCATTAGTCAAAATAACCTTCGACATGTGCTCTCTCCTTAGCTTCGGCCAGCGCCAGCGTAAGGCATTAGAGCCATTTCGCGAGCGTTTTTAACGGCACGGGCAATTAGGCGCTGTTCCTGAACAGAAACACCGGTGATGCGACGCGAACGGATCTTTCCGCGGTCACTCACGAATTTACGAAGGGTAGCAACATCTTTGTAATCGATGATGCCAACCTTGATTGCTTTCACTGGCGCAAGCTTCGCATTTTTTGCGTTGCGGTTTGGCTTGCGACGAGCGTCTTGGGTGGTTTTTCCAGCCATTTGATACTCCTACTAGTTTCGAATTCTTAGAACGGGGTGTCGTCTGCGCCAGAAGCGGTGCCTGGGCTAGCCCAACCATCCACTGCGGGTGCAGCCTTGTCAGCAGCAGGAGCGTCGGCGTTGCCCCAAGGGGTTTGGCCACCGCCCTCAACGTTGCGGGCACGACGGGTAACGGACGCGGTTGCGTAACGAAGAGATGGGCCGATTTCGTCGATTTCAATTTCGATCGAAGCGCGAGCCTCACCCTGGGCCGACTGGTAAGCCGAAGCTGGCTTTAGACGACCGGTAACAATCACTCTCGTACCCTTGGTTAGGGTCTGAGCCACGTTTTCAGCTAGTTCGCGCCATGCGGTGCACTTAACCCAAACGGTGTCTCCGTCTTCCCAAGCGCTGGTCTGGCGATTGAAGGTGCTCGGGGTAGAACCCACGTTCAAACCAACAACTGCCACACCCCCCTGGGTGTAACGAAGTTCAGGATCGCTGGCTAGGTTGCCAACGATAGTTACGACTGTTTCGCCTGCCATGAGAGTTACTCAGCCTTCTTAGCAGCTGGCTTCTTAGCGGCCGGTGCCTTCTTAGCGGCGGGAGCTTTTTCAGCAGCTGGCTTTTCGGCCGGAGCTTTCTTAGCGGCCGGAGCTTTTTCAGCAGCTGGCTTCTTAGCGGCTGGTGCCTTTGCTGGAGCCTCTTCTACCTTGTCGGCAGCCTTCTCTTCAGCAGAAACTTCAGGAACAACAACAGGTTCGATGTTCACTACAGCTTCGTCGGCGCGCAGTACCTTGGTACGCATAACTGCCTCGGAAAGACGTAGCTGGCGGTCTACTTCCAAAACGTCTGCCGAGTTAGCGTTGACGTTAATGACGGCGTAGATGCCTTCGGTCTTCTTGTTGATTTCGTAAGCCAAACGACGACGTCCCCAAATGTCGACCTTGTCAACGGTGCCTCCACCGTTGCGGATTACGTTTAGGAATTTGTCCAGACTTGGAGCAACTGTGCGCTCCTCAACCGTTGGGTCGAGAATTACCATGAGCTCGTATAAATGCATATTTAACCCACCTCCTTTGGACTAGAACGGCCATGGGACTTCCATGACAGGAGGGTATTTTTTGCAACCTTTTGAGTTTAGCGCTCAGACCACCACTGAAGCAAGCGGGACTTTGCTTCCTCGGCGCCTAAAGGGCCCTCTTCAAGGCGCAGTTCCATCAGGAAATTTCTAGCCTTTCCAACTTCCGGACCTGGTTTTAGATCGAGAATTTGCATGATTTCCTCACCAGAAAGATCTGGGCGAAGGGCGTCCAGCTCCTCCTGCTCTCGCAGCTTCGCAATCCTGGCTTCCAAATCGTCGTAGGCGAAAGAAAGTCGTTCCGCCTTCCGCTTATTTCTAGTGGTCACGTCGGCTCGGGTTAGCGCGTGGAGGCGGATTAGTAGATCATCGGCGTCGCGAACGTAACGGCGAACTGCCGAATCCGTCCAAGCCTGTTCCCCGTAGCCGAAAAAGCGCAGGTGCAGTTCAACCAATCTAGAGACCGACTTTATGGTGTCGTTGTCGAACTTCAACGCCTGCATGCGCTTTTTGGTGATTCGGGCCCCAACCAAATCGTGCTGGTGAAAACTAACTCCGCCGGCGGGCTCCAGTTTGCGTGTTTTTGGCTTCCCGCAGTCGTGCATCAAAGCGGCAAAACGCAGAACAAAATCTGGTTCCAATCCATAATCTTTTTCGTAATCGATTGCTTGCTCCACCACGGTTAGGGTGTGCTCGTAGACGTCCTTGTGGTGGTGGTGTTCATCAACTTCAAGTTTCAAAGCCGGAAGCTCAGGAAGCACAATCGCAGCCAGGCCAGAGTCGACCAAGGCGGTTAGGCCCTTTCTGGGATGCTTGCCGAGCATCAGTTTGGTTAGTTCTTGCTGAATGCGTTCGGACGAAATGATTTCAATGCGCGAAGCCATGGCCTTCATTGCGGCAAAGGTTTCCGGCTCGATTTCGAACCCCAGCTGGCTGGCGAACCTGGCGGCGCGAAGCATTCGCAGCGGGTCGTCGCCGAATGAGTCTTCCGGCTTACCTGGCGTACGAATGATTCCAGCGAGCAAATCGGCTAACCCGTTGAACGGGTCAACAAAAGTCTTGCTGGGCAAAGTCAGGGCCATGGCATTGATGGTGAAATCTCTGCGGAACAGATCCTCATTCAAATCGGTGCCGAACTCGACCACGGGTTTTCTGCTATCGACCGAATACTTATCGGCGCGATAGGTGGTTATCTCCACGGTGTCATCGCCGAAGCGCGCGCCAATTGTTCCGAAGGCTCGGCCGATATCCCAGTGGGCCGAAGACAACGGCTTCACAATTTCCAGAATCTGATCCGGGGTTGCCGAAGAAGTAAAGTCGACGTCCGGAGCAGTTCGTCCTAGGAAGGCATCGCGAACCGGGCCACCCACCAAAGCCAGTTCGTGACCGGCATCGCTGAAGCGTTTACCGAGTTTCCCAAACAAGGCGTTATCGGTGGTGGCCTCAAGGTTTTTGAGGGCTTCGGATACGCTCTGCATGGGTTCTAGTGTTCCACAGGTTTAGGCTTGGGGCATGAACCAAAATCCGCCGCGCAAACGTTTGCCCAGAGTCGAAGAGACTTCGGCCGGCGGTTTTGTGTTGGCCGGGGACGGCTCTCCGCGCGTGGTTCTGATTGGCAGGCTTCAGCGCC
>CALPUC020000009.1 GCA_943326655.2 Rhodoluna limnophila | reverse complement strand
ACCCCTTACGCCGCGCAGATGGCAGCCGAGGCTGCAGCTCGCAAGGCGCAGGAGCACGGTCTAAAGAAGGTTGACGTATTCGTTAAGGGTCCAGGCTCTGGTCGCGAAACCGCTATCCGTTCACTTCAGGCAGCAGGCCTAGAGGTTGGTTCGATCTCGGACGTAACCCCACAGGCACACAACGGTTGCCGCCCACCAAAGCGTCGTCGCGTTTAATCGCTTCAACACTTTCCAAAAACCAGTTTTAAAAACTCCAAACCCTGTTCAGTGGCCACTGAATAGGAACGCAAATAGACATCAAATAGAGGGTGTCTAGATGAAAGGAAACAAGTAGTGCTATTTAGCCAGCGTCCAGAACTAAAGGAAAACGTCCAGGCACCTAACCGCTCGGTATTTACCCTCGAGCCACTAGAGCCAGGATTTGGTTACACCCTAGGTAACTCCATCCGTCGCACCCTACTATCGTCGATCCCAGGTGCTGCCGTAACTCACGTGCGCATCAACGGTGCTCTACACGAGTTCAGCGTGCTTGAAGGCGTGAAGGAAGACGTTACCGAGATTCTTCTAAACATCAAGGACCTAGTTGTTTCGTCGACCAACGATGAGCCAGTAGTTGCTCACCTGAAGAAGACCGCTGCCGGTGTTGTTACCGCAGCCGACATCGAGGTTCCTGCCGGTGTAGAGATCCACAACAAAGACCTAGTAATTGCCAACATCTCGGCAAAAGCGAAGTTTGAAGTTGAGCTAACTGTTGAGCGTGGCCGTGGCTACGTTCAGGCGAGCCAGAACCGCAATGGTGCTGAAGAAGCCGGGCTAATCCCAGTTGACTCGATCTACTCTCCAGTTCTAAAGGTTTCTTACCGCGTTGAGGCAACTCGTGCCGGTGAGTTCACCAACTTCGACAAGCTAGTGGTTGAGGTCGAGACCAAGTCTTCGATCGAGCCAAAGGAAGCTTTCGCTTCTGCTGGTAAGACCCTGGTTGAGCTATTCGGTCTGGCCGCAAGCCTAGACGCCGAAGCCGAAGGTATTGAGATGGGTTCGGCAGTAGCTGACTTCGCCCTATCGCAAGAACTATCGACTCCAATCGAAGAACTAGAGCTAACCGTTCGCAGCTACAACTGCTTGAAGCGCGAAGGCATCAACACCGTAAGCGAACTCACCAACCTAACCGAAGACCAGCTGATGAACATCCGCAACTTCGGTTCGAAGTCGGTCGACGAAGTTCGCGACAAGCTGTACTCGATGGGTCTACGTTTCCGTGACTCGCTTCCAGGCTTCGAAGGCACCTACTTCAGCGCTGGCAGCAACGATGCAGCATTCACCGACATTGACGAGGAAGGCCAGGCGTAAGCCGGCCCGCCTAGAAATCTAATAGGAGAAAGAAATGGCAGCCCCAACAAAAGGCCCAAGACTAGGTGGAGGACCAGCGCACGAGCGTCTGATGCTTCGCAACATGGCAACCTCGCTATTCCTACACGGTCGCATTGAGACCACCGAGACCAAGGCCAAGCGCCTACGTCCGTTGGCCGAGCGTCTGGTTAGCTTCGCAAAGCGCGGCGACCTAGCAGCTCGTCGTCGTGTTATTGCCCAGCTAATGGACAAGACCGCAGTTCACAAGCTATTCGCGGAAGTTGCACCTCTGGTTGCAGACCGTCCGGGTGGCTACACTCGCATCACCAAGCTGGGCTTCCGTAAGGGCGACAACGCTCCTATGGCAGTTATCGAGCTAGTGCTAGAGCCAGTTTCACCTAAGGCCGTTACCAAGAAGCCAAAGGTAGCAAACGCTGTTAAGGCTGCCGCTGCACCTGCTGTGGTTGCTGAAGAAGCAGCTGTAGAAGAAGTTGTTGAAGATGTTGTTGAAGAAACCGCGTCAGACGTAGCTGCTGAAGCAGTCGAAGCAACTGAGGCTCCAGCCGTGGTTGAAGAGGCACCAGCCGCTGAAGTTGAGGCCGAGGCACCAGCTGTTGAGGAAGAAGCACCAGTTGCTGAGGCCGAAGAGGTTGCAGAGCCAACCGAAGACAAGTAATAACTTTTATGAAAGCGCCCGCCAACCCACCGGTTGACGGGCGTTTTCGTTACCGTATCGACCTGGCATACGATGGCACCGACTTTTACGGTTTCTCGAAACAATCGGCTCATCGCACCGTGGCTGGGGAATTACTCAGCGGACTGGTCAAGATTTTTGGCGAAGACGACGAAGACTTCCGCATGCGGGTTGCTGGTAGAACCGATGCCGGCGTGCACGCCCAGGCTCAGGTCGCACACCTGGATCTAACTCCCGAGCAACTGAAGCGAATTCGTCGTGGTCACGGGGTTGCCGAGAGGCTAAACAAAATCATCGACCCAGATGTTCGAGTAACCGCCTTTGAAGAAGCCGACCCTGGCTTCCACGCGCGCTTCTCGGCACTGTCTCGTCGCTACCGCTATAGCATCGCCGATCGCAGCGTTACCCCGAACCCGATGACCTCACGATACATGCTGGAAATTTTGTGGAACTTAGAAGTTGCTCCGATGATCGAGGTTGCCAAGGAGTTCATGGGGCTTCGCGATTTCAGGGCGTTCTGCAAAGAGCGTGACGGCACCACCACAATCCGTGAATTACGCGAAATTTCGGTGAAGCGTCGTCCAAACGGAGTGATTGACATCGAGGTGGAGGCAGACGCTTTTTGCCACAACATGGTTCGTTCCGTGGTTGGTGCGCTGATGTCGGCAGGATCGGGAAGAACCACCGCAAAAGAGGTTCGAAAAGCACTTAAGGGTCAGCGCAACGAGCATGCCTACAAGGTTCAGGCGCCGCAGGGACTCACTTTGATCAAGATCTCGTACCCGGCCAAATCGAAACTTGGGGCCCAAGCTGAACTCACCCAGCGCATGCGAACTCTTGACGACAATTAGAGTTTGACCTGAAGCGCAGAAACAGGCTAAACTTGACCCTTGTTGCTGGTTATCTACCAGCCTGCTAACTTTTCAAACACACGAAGGCAATTCAAAGTGCGTACTTATTCACCAAAGGCTCACGAGCTGAAGAACGACTGGCTAATCATCGACGCCACCGACATCGTTCTAGGCCGTCTAGCATCCACCGCCGCCAAGCTACTTCGCGGCAAGCACAAGCCAACTTTCGCTGCCCACATGGACAACGGCGATTTCGTTATCATCATCAACGCTGAGAAGGTTGCCCTAACCGGTGCCAAGCTTCTTCAGAAGAAGGCTTACCGCCACTCGGGTTACCCAGGTGGTCTAACCGCTACTACTTACGCAGAGCTTTTGGAGAAGAACCCAGAGCGCGCAATCGAAAAGGCTATCGCCGGCATGGTTCCAAAGAACACTCTTGGACGCAACCAGCTAAGCAAGCTAAAGGTTTACAAGGGCGCAGCTCACCCACACGAGGCTCAGCAGCCTAAGCAGTACGTAATCGACCAGGTCGCACAGTAAACAAGGATTATCGAATGACAGACAACGAAACCCTAGACGTAGCAGAAGCAACTGAAGTTACTGCGTACTCTTCTGAGACACCTGCCGAGACCAAGGCTGCTCCTGCTGCCAAGGCACGAGGCCCACTAACCGTTCCAGGCGCAGGTCTAGGTCGTCGTAAGCAAGCTATTGCTCGCGTTCGTCTAGTTCCAGGTTCCGGAGCCATCAAGGTGAACGGTCGCGAACTTGCCGACTACTTCCCAAACAAGCTTCACCAGCAGCTAATCACCGACCCGTTCACCATCCTTGAGCTTTCTGGTTCATACGATGTTGTGGCACGCATCACCGGTGGTGGCACCGCAGGTCAGGCTGGCGCACTTCGTCTAGGTATTGCTCGTGCACTTAACGAGATCGACCGCGACAACAACCGTGCAAGCCTCAAGAAGGCTGGATTCCTAAAGCGCGACCCACGTGTGATCGAGCGCAAGAAGGCCGGTCTCAAGAAGGCTCGTAAGGCTTCGCAGTTCTCGAAGCGTTAATCACTACCTAGCCCCCGTGGCACAGGTAGCCTAACCTTATGGCTCGCTTATTCGGCACCGACGGCGTTCGCGGACTCGCGAATGAACTCATCACTGCGGAATTCTCACTTAAGTTAGCTCAAGCCGCAGCCCTCGTGCTCGGCGAAGAGGCTCGCAAAGCCGGCCGCCGACCCAAAGTTGTTCTCGCCCGCGATCCTCGAATTTCTGGAAAATTTCTAGCGTCTTCAGTTTCTGCCGGCCTCGCATCTTCCGGAGTCGACGTTTACGACGCCGGGGTAATTCCCACCCCTGCGGCGGCTTTCCTCACCGCAGATATTGATGCCGATTTTGGCATTATGATTTCTGCGAGCCACAACCCGGCCCCAGACAACGGCATCAAGATTTTTGCTCGAGGCGGTCACAAACTTGACGACAAAATCGAAGACGCCATCGAAGCGGCTCTAACTCTGGAACCGCTAAGACCAATCGGAGCCGCGGTTGGGCATGTCTCCCGATTCGCAGACGCCGAGGACCGCTACCTTCTTCACCTTTTGAAATCACTGCCCAACAAACTGGACGGCCTGACCGTTGTTGTCGATTGCGCCAACGGAGCCGCCAGCAGCGTTTCCCCAGACGCCTTCCGCAATGCCGGGGCAAAGGTGATTGTCATTGGAGCAGCCCCCGACGGCCTCAACATCAACGAAGGTTGCGGTTCCACTCACCTCAGCGCTCTTCAGGCTGCCGTGCTTGAACACAAGGCCGACGCCGGGGTGGCCCACGACGGCGACGCCGATCGCTGCCTGATGGTTGACCACACCGGAGCGATCGTCGACGGCGATCAGATTATGGCGATATTGGCCCTCAGCATGAAAGCTCGTGGCGAATTGGCTAGAAACACTCTGGTTGCAACCGTCATGAGCAATCTCGGTTTGAAGATAGCCATGAAGGAAGCCGGCATCACCATGTTGGAATCACAGGTTGGCGATCGTTACGTGCTCGAAGAGATTCGTGAGAACGGGTACACCCTTGGCGGTGAGCAGAGCGGACACGTGATTCTCAGCCAATTTGCCACAACCGGGGACGGTGTTCTAACCGGTATGCGCGTTTTAGCCGAAGTTGCCAAGTCTGGAAAGACGCTCAAGGAACTCGCCGGTCAGATCGACATTTATCCGCAGGTTCTGATAAACGTTCAGGGTGTCGACCGCGCTCGCGTGGAAGACGAGGTGGTTCAGCAAGCGGTACAGGAAGCACAGGCGGAGCTCGGAGAGACCGGTCGTGTGCTTCTGCGCGCCAGCGGAACCGAACCGGTAATCCGAGTGATGGTTGAAGCCGCCGAAATGGGCCAGGCGCAGGGTTGGGCCGATCGCATCGCTCGTGTGGTTGAAAAGCGTCTTTCGAACTAGACTCAGAATTAATAACGGGGGAATCATGAAAAACAAAAACCAGAAGTGGATTGCGCTAGCAGTCGTTCTTGCTTTCTTCACGATGGGTTTCGTCATGGTGCCGATTGAGGGCCAGGCCGCATCGCGAGCGTGCACTCCAAGCGAAAACAGCTCAATTCAAAACCAGCAAAACCAGGTCAACAATCGTCAGACCCGCGTTGGCACAGAGCAGCAGAAGTACAACAAGGCTCAGGGTAAGTTGAACTCGGCCAATGCCAAAGTGAACGATTTGGCCGCTAAGCGCGATGCTTCGAAGAAGAAAATTGTTGATCTTGGGGTTCTCGCAGCCAAAAACGTGAAGAGCCCTTCGGTTGCCAGGGGATATTTAGATCGGGCGAAAACCGAATCAAACAACCTGACCAGTTTGGAATCGCGCCTAAAGTTTGCAACAACAGAAGCTGGAAATGCGAACCGCGAGGCAGCCACCGCATTGCTGAACCTATCGCGAAGTCAAAAAGACCTTGCCGACCAGCAGACCCGCCTGGCAAACCAGCGCTCACGCTGCCGCAGCTAAGACTTCCGCAGTAAAACCTGTTTCACCGCGTGGTCGAACCCTTTTTGCAGAACTAGGGTTGCCCGCGACAGGGTTGGGGCAATGTTCTCGGTGAGATTCGGCAGGTTGATGTTCTCCCAGAAACCTTCGGCAGTGGCAAGTGCGTCTTCGAATTCCATCTCGGCATAGCGGTGGAAGAAGCTCTTCGGGTTGGTGAATGCTCCCGCTCGGAGTTTCTTGAAACGCTCCAAATACCAGGTACGAATATCCACAGGATCGGCGTCGACGTATATTTTGAAGTCAAAGAAATCACTCAGGGCCAGCGGCTGGTCTTTTTCCGGCGTCTGCAAAACGTTCAGGCCTTCGACGATCAGCACATCTGGTGTCTCTATGGTGATTTTTTCACCGGGGACGATGTCGTAGGCAAGGTGTGAATAGACCGGCGCACTTACTTTGGAAACCCCAGACTTGATTTCACTGACAAATTTGAGGAGGGCCTTGCGATCGTAGCTTTCGGGGAAACCTTTACGCGACATCAGATCACGTCGTTCTAGTTCGGCATTCGGGTAGAGAAATCCGTCGGTGGTTACCAGGGCAACCTTTGGGGTGCCCTCCCATCTGCTCAGGAGTTCTTTCAAAAGGCGAGCCACAGTAGATTTGCCAACCGCTACCGATCCGGCAACTCCGATTATGAATGGAACACGCGTTGCTCGCTCTCCGAGAAACCGGCTTTCGCGCTCGTGGAGGTTTTGAGTTTCGGAAACGTAAAGATTTAGTAGTTGGCTCAGAGGGAGATAGACATCGGCGACCTCCTGCATATCCAACACGTCGCCGAGCCCTTGAATTTGTTTGATTTCTTCTGCGGTTAGCGGTTGCTCGGTAGTTCTGCCTAGCTCCGCCCAATCCTGCCTAGAGATAACGACGAAGGGGGATATTTCCGCCGTCTTCGATGCGTTGTCTTCTTTAGTCATCAGTACTCAATTGTGGCGTAAATTGGTTGTTATGTGTGGAATTGTCGGCTACGTAGGTCCGAAATCAACAGTAGATGTTTTACTGGGCGGCCTCCGACGTCTCGAGTACCGTGGCTACGACTCGGCTGGAGTTTCGGTTATCACCGAATCCGGTCTGGAGACCCGCAAAAAAGCCGGCAAACTAGACAACCTGGTTGCCGAAATTGACAGCCACCTTTTGGCTGAATCGCACATTGGCATCGGTCACACTCGCTGGGCCACCCACGGAGCGCCAACCGATGGCAATGCGCACCCGCACCTGGGTGGTTCGAGAAGCAAGTTGTCGCTAATTCACAACGGCATCATCGAAAACTTCTCGGAACTAAAAGCCGAGCTTCTAGCGGTTGGAACCCAATTCGCATCAGACACCGACAGCGAGGTCGCTGCCCACCTGATTGCTCGTGAGTACGACGAACACGGCGATCTGTTGAAGTCTTTTCGCAATGTGGTAAATCGTTTGCACGGAGCTTTCACCATTTTGGTGATTCACGAAGACCAGCCCGATATGGTTTTGGCTGCTCGTCGAAACGCTCCTCTGGTAATTGGCCTGGGTCATGGCGAAAACTTCCTCGGGTCGGATGTAGCGGCTTTCGTGGAGCACACCAAACGTGCCATTTCAGTTGGTCAAGATGAGATTGTGATTCTCCGTGCCGACTCGGTGGAGATAATCGGGTTCGATGGTTCTACTGTTACCTCGGAGGAATTCACCGTCGACTGGGATGCGACAGCTGCGAGCAAAGGCGGATGGCCTTCGTTTATGGCGAAAGAGATTGCCGATCAACCTCAGGCGGTAGCCGACACCCTGATGGGTCGAGTTGACTCAGAAGGTCGGGTGTCGATTCCCGAGATGCATGGGCTTTCGGCCGAAGACATCAAGAACATCGACCGAATCATCATCGTGGCTTGCGGCACAGCTTCCTATGCCGGTGACATCGCGAAATACGGTATCGAGAAGTGGTCTCGAATTCCGGTGCAGGTTGAACTTAGCCACGAGTTTCGTTACCGCAACCCCATCGTGACCAAGAACACGCTGATTGTGGCAATCTCACAGTCTGGTGAAACCATGGACACCCTTATGGCCACTCGTTACGCACGCGACCTAGGTGCCAAGGTGCTGGCAATTTGCAACACGCAGGGTGCCACTCTCGCGAGAGAGTCAGATGCCACCATTTACACTCACGCCGGGCCGGAAGTTGCCGTGGCGTCTACCAAGGCATTTGTGGCTCAGATTACCGCCGGCTATCTCTTGGGTCTTTACCTAGCGGAAGTTCGCCAATCCACTCCGATCGGTGAATTACAAAGAATGGGTCGCGAACTACTTAGGCTGCCAGCACTGGTGAGCGATGTGATTGATAGCTTGATCCAGCCAAAAGAGCTGGGCATGGAATTGTCTGATGCCAAGTCGGTTTTGTTCCTAGGACGTAACGTTGGCTTCCCAGTGGCTATGGAAGGGGCGCTAAAGCTCAAGGAGCTTGCCTACATCCACGCCGAAGGTTTTGCCGCGGGAGAACTGAAGCACGGCCCGATTGCGCTTATTGAAGAAGGTCAGCCGGTAATCGTCATTGTTCCTTCGATGCGCGACGACGAAAGCTTGCACCCGAAGGTGATTTCAAATATCCAGGAAATCCGCGCTCGCGGTGCCAAGGTTATTGCAATCGCGGAAGAGGGCGACACCGAGGTTAGTCAATGGTCTGAACATGTAATTTTCGTTCCGCAAACCGAACCACTCTTCGCGTCGATTCTCACGGTGATTCCGCTTCAAGCCTTTGCCATGGCATTGGCTGAAGCCAAGGGGCTAGACGTCGACCAGCCTCGAAACCTCGCCAAATCAGTGACGGTCGAGTAAGTAAAATCATGGTGCTCGGCGTCGGGGTAGATCTGGTGAACATCACCAGGTTTGAAGAGCACGTGGCGAAACAGCCCAAACTTTTGGAGCGACTATTCGTTTCTAGTGAACTCGATGCATCGATGAAGACCATCGCCGGAAGGTTCGCGGCCAAAGAAGCGCTAATCAAAGCGCTTGGCGGCTCCGACGGCGTTGTCTGGCATGAGGTTCGGGTATCAAAAAACGCATTGGGAAAACCTGAGATCAGCACCACTGGCCAAACCGCGGAAACTTTGAGAAAAGCTGGAATCAGCAAACTTCACCTCTCGATCAGCCACGACGCCGGAATGGCAGTTGCGATGGTGGTGGCAGAGTGAGAACACTTCGAATTAACCTCGACGCGATTGTGCACAACCTAGATGTGATGCGGGCCCGAGCTTCGGGCGCCAAAGTTATGGGTGTTGTGAAAGCGAACGCCTACGGCCACGGAGCGGTAGAAGTTTCGAGAACATTGGAGCGTGCTGGAGTAGATTACCTAGGCGTTGCCGATGTTCAAGAGGCGCTCGAACTTCGCGCTGCCGGAATTCACACCCCAATTCTGGCTTGGCTTCACGACCCCGCAGACAACTTCCAGGCCGCTCTTTCACAAAAAGTGGATCTCGGTATTGCAAATCTTGAGCAGCTGGAGCGAATCGCTTTAGCCGCGGCGATTACCGGTGAAACAGCCAGGTTGCATTTGAAAATTGACACCGGGCTTGGCCGAAATGGTTCAACCGTGGCCAAATGGGCGGAACTGCTCGACGCGGTTTTGGCTCTTGGCGAAGCGGTTAGGGTGATTGGAATCTTTAGCCACCTTTCCACTACCAGCCGTGATGAAGACCTCACTCAAATTGAAAAATTCGATTCGGCTGTCGCCGAAGCCAAACGCCGCGGCATCTCCTTCGACCTGCGCCACCTAACCGCGTCCGATGGTTCGCTCACATTTCCAGAAGCACACTACGAAATGGTTCGGATCGGCGTTGCCCTGTATGGGCTAGACCCTTTCTCGACCAACCGTTCTGCGGAGTTTGGCCTGATTCCGGCAATGACCGCAATTTCTCAGGTTTCCCAGGTGAAAACCGTTCCAGCGGGTCACGGTGTCAGCTACAACTTCCTGCACCGCACCTCGAACGAAACCAACCTGGCGCTGATTCCGGTTGGCTACGCCGAAGGGTTACCAAGGGCTGCCAGCGGCAAAGCTGAGGTTTCGATTGGCGGAAAGCGTTATCGCATTCAGTCGCAGATCGCGATGGATCAGTTTGTGCTGGATGTTGGGAATGACCCGATCCGCGTTGGCGACGAGGTTGTTATTTTCGGCGATGCGAGCCTGGGAGTTCCGAGCGCCGACGACTTAGCTACAGCGGCGGGCACCATCAACTACGAAATCGTGACTCGGATGGGCGGCCGATTCCAGCGGGAATATGTTGGAGAAGGTCTGTGAGCAAAGAGCTCGCCAAACTACAAATCTCAACCGCAGAAGATATGCACGAGTTTGGAAGCAAACTTGCCGGCATTTTGAAAGCCGGAGACCTGGTAATTCTCACCGGCCCGCTGGGAGCGGGAAAAACCACTTTCACCCGCGGTGTTGGCGAGGGGCTGCAGGCAATTGGAAATGTTTCCAGCCCGACTTTCGTGATTGCAAGAACTCACAAACGAGAGAATAGCGAAGTGCCGCTTGTTCACGTGGACGCCTACCGGCTGAGCTCGGTGCACGAATTCGATGATCTAGACATCGACATCGACCACTCGATTGTTCTGGTGGAGTGGGGTCGCGGTTTCGCTGAAGAGTTGGCCGAAAGCTGGCTAGATATAGAAATCGGTCGCGACCACACTGGCGAGAGTGACATACGTGACGTAACCATCACCGCGCATGGTTCTCGCTTCGAAAACGCGAGGCTTGCCTTATGAGCCTGATTCTTGCAATTGACACATCATTTGGCACCAGCGTGGCACTGGTTGAAAATGGCAAACTGCTTGCCGAGCACAATGTGCTGGACACCATGAAGCACGCCGAACTTATCGGCAGTGCCATCACAGACGTGCTCGCCAGAGCGGGCGTGAAACCGAATCAGGTAGGTGCCGTGGTTGCCGGCCGAGGCCCGGCTCCATTCACGGGACTTCGGGTTGGGTTAGCGGCAGCAACCATGTTCGCGGCCGGTGTCGGCATCAAGCTTTACGGCGCGGTCAGCCTCGATGCAATTGCTCTGGCAGCCCTCCCAGCGGTTGATGTATCCAAGGACGCGCCTTTGTTGGTCACTGCGGATGCGAGGCGAAAAGAGGTTTACTGGGCGCTCTATTCCGGAATCAACGCTCAGGGCGAACCGATTCGCGTCGATGGGCCTGGCGTTTTGAAACCAGCTGAGCTCGAAGACTATTTGGTCAATCGAAATGTACATCCGATTCGAACCGACATCGCTATCAGCGCCGCCAGTTTGGCATTCTTACTGGAAGCTCAACTTAGATCGGGAAACGCTTCCCAAGAAGTGGGGGCTCTTTATCTGCGAGCAGCAGACGCGGTAGAACCCAAGGCAAGAATTGGCAAGGCGGTGAGCGGTTGAGTCAACTGAAAATTCTGCCAGCCGAAGAGTCGCACATCGAGCAGATGATGGCTCTGGAACTCGAATGTTTCGGTCGTGACGCCTGGACAGAAGAGTCGATGCGGTTTGAGGCTTTGGCCGATCACACCCGATACTTCGTGCTTCTCGATGGTGAAAAGGTGCGCGGCTATGCCGGCCTCAGCAAACTACCCGCGTCCCACCAGGCCGATGTTCAAACTATTGCTGTTGATCCGCAACTGCGTGGTCAAGGCTATGGTCGAAAGCTCATGGACAGGCTGGTTTCCGAAGCGAGAAACCTCGGTGCCTCCGAAATTTTCCTCGAGGTCAGAGCGGATAACTCGGTGGCTCAGGGGCTTTACGCGTCGATGGGTTTCGAACATATCGACACCCGCAAACGGTATTACCAACCAGACGACGTAGACGCTTGGGTGATGAGGGCAGCGCTAGCCGCTGAAACTAAATCACAACCCGTGGTGCTCGGCATCGAGTCTTCCTGCGACGAAACCGGAATTGGAATCGTGAGAGGAAGCACACTACTTGCCAACGTGATCTCGTCGTCGATGGATCAGCACGCCCGATTTGGCGGGGTGGTTCCTGAAATTGCCGCCCGTGCCCATCTCGAGGCACTGCAGCCGACCCTTATTCAGGCACTGCATGACGCCAAACTTTCAATGGACGACATTGATGCCATTGCCGTTACCAATGGCCCCGGTCTCGCGGGAGCGCTAATGGTTGGGGTAGGTGCGGCCAAAGCCCTAGCGGTTGCCAGCGGTAAACCGATTTACGCGGTGAACCATCTGGTTGGCCATGTTGGGGTCGACGTTTTGGAGGGCGAGCTCGAGTTGCCAACCATCGCCCTTCTTGTTTCCGGCGGTCACACGTCTTTGCTTTTGGTTAGAGATCTACTCGACGACGTAACCCTGCTTGGCGAAACCATCGACGATGCCGCCGGTGAGGCTTTCGATAAGGTGGCCAGGCTGCTTGGTTTGGGTTACCCCGGAGGTCCTTCAATCGACATTGCTGCCAAGACCGGAGACCCAAAGGCGATTCGCTTCCCCCGTGGTCTTACCCTCCCCAAAGACATGGAGAAGCATCGCTACGACTTCAGTTTTTCCGGTCTCAAAACCGCGGTTGCCCGTTGGGTGGAAGTGGCCGAAGCCAGGGGAGAGGCTTTCTCGGTTGCGGATGTCGCCGCCTCTTTCCGTGAAGCCGTTGCCGACGTGCTCACCGCGAAGGCCGTTGCCGCCTGCAATGATCACGGAGTCAAACGTCTGCTACTCGGCGGCGGTGTGGTGGCTAATGCGAGATTGCGTGAGCTGGCAACCGAGCGGTGCAAAGCCAACGACATTGAGCTGCGCATCCCAGAACTAAAACTCTGCACCGACAACGGAGCCATGATTGCGGCCCTCGGGGCACAGCTGGTAATGGCTGGTCGCGCGCCGTCGTCGCTGGATTTCGGCGTTGATTCCACGCTCTCGGTTGAGACCGTTTACACCAGGTAATACCAAGGCGACATTCAGGCGCTACCCAGCGCTCTCACAGGTAAGTACGCTCAACTTGGAATTAGCCAAACCAAACAAAGGAGCAACAAATGGCAGACGCAAAAAACAAAACCACTGACGAGCCGGCAAAGGGCAAGTATGACTTCACCAACCTAAACACTCTCGCGGTAGTCTCACTAGCCACCGCGGTAACCGGCTTCGGTGCCGCTGCCGCTGTCATCACCGGCCACGTATCACTAGCCCAGATCAAGAAATCGAACCAAGCTGGGCGAGGTCTAGCAATCGCCGGAGTCGCAGTAGGCTACAGCGTTATCGGTCTTTGGATTCTCAGCACCATCGGCCTAGTGGCACTCAGTATCTGGGGTGTGCGTCAGGGTATTCCATTAGGTGGCTTCGACGACGACATGTGGCGCGGCCAGCGCTAAACAGCCTCACAAATAAGTGCGCGGTGAGAGTCGCCCACTCTGGTAATTATCAGGGTGGCGGCTCTCTTCCCCTTTAACTGCAGTTCTTTGCGCAAAACTTCCGGCACCACGTCGCTGCCCCGCTTTTTGATCTCGAGAATGCCGATGCCTAACTCCTGCAAACGTGCTTTTAGTTTCTTGCGATCGAACGCTATAGTCTCAAGGACCCTAAACCCTCTAAGCCATGGGCTCTCTAACAAAGAATCCCCGGTTAGATAAGCGATTTCAGGCGCAATCAAACCTAGGTTCAAAGAATCGGCCAGCACTCCGATTAGATGTGAGCGAACCACCGCGTTATCTGGTTCATAGATGTATTCGCCAATTTCACGAAGCTCTGCGTGAGCGGGGTTTGACTCAGAACTCTGCAGTTCGAAGCTAGCTCCGTCGGTAATCAACAAGGCCGAACGGGCAACCCCAGGTCTTGCCAGTGAACCAAACCAGAGGGTCAGCTCCACCAAATCGCCGTGATCAGAAATCCACTGCGCTTCGCATCCTTCCGGGATTGCCTCGTGCGGATGGCCTGGCCCGAGTTTTATGCCGGTCGGTCGTTTACCGGCCTCAGACAAAATCCAATCGAAGTTAGGAGAAAACTGGGTGGGGTCGAATTTGCGGGTCGCCTTCTGGCGTCCGGTTCCAAGCTCACGCCTGGCCGGGTCAAAAAACTGAGACTCAAACCCGGTGAGGTCGAGGTTAGTTACATCGCCGCTCTCAACTCGCGCGTTATCAAAAGGTGCGAGGTTGTATGTTGCGCAAGCTGCGGTCACTTCGTCTAACTCAACTGCAACAACGTTCAGGTCAATCGCGGCCAGCGCAAGGCTTTCCGCTCCGATTCCACAACCGAGATCAGCAACCTCTTTGATCCCTGCAGTTCGGAACCGCCCAGCGTGCAGAGCTGCCACCTGAAGGCGGGAAGCCTGTTCGAGGCCATCTTCGGTAAAAAACATCGAGTTTGCGAATTCGCCAAATTTTGTTTTTGCTCTAGCGCGCAACTTGGCCTGGGTGAGCACGGTTGCCACGAGCCCGGCGTCATGGCCTAGTGCTCGGAGGCGAGAAACGGTCTTTACAACATCCGTTTTGGTGTCGATTGCCACCTCGGCCAGCAACGACTGACCTCCCGGTGATAGTAGTTTCACAAAATCGCCATGGAGCATGAACCAAAACTAGCACTCTACTTGCGCGAGTGCTAACGGTGATTTACACTTGAACTACTGCCGAAAAGGCAATTTCCCCATGATTTATAAAGAAGAGGTCAATGTGTCGGTAACAATCAAGCCACTTGAAGATCGCATCGTCGTTCGCCCGCTAGAGGCAGAGACCGTAACCGCATCGGGTCTGGTAATTCCAGACACCGCCAAAGAGAAGCCGCAGGAAGCTGAAGTAATCGCTGTTGGCCCAGGTCGCGTAGACGACTCTGGCAAGCGCATCCCGGTGGATGTTGCAGTAGGCGACAAGGTTATCTTCTCGAAGTACGGCGGCACCGAGCTGAAGTACAACAACGAAGAGTATCTAGTGCTCTCGGCCCGCGACGTGCTGGCCATCGTAGTTCGCTAAAGAATTCCAAGAAAATCCCCGAGAGTGAAAAACTCTCGGGGATTT
>CALPUC020000008.1 GCA_943326655.2 Rhodoluna limnophila | reverse complement strand
TGTGGTTCCAGTGGGATCTCATCAATTCCATGGCTCCATACCTTTCTCAGGAATTCGTGAACACGCGCTTCGAGTTTTACGGCAAGAAACTCACCGGTCAGCCAGAGATGCGTGCCCGCTGGAAGCGTGCCGTTGGCTTAGTTGAAGGCTCGCTTGGCGAAGCCGTCGGTGAGATTTATGTGGAAAAGCACTTCCCGCCAGCCGCTAAAGAGCAGATGGACGAATTGGTTTCGTGGTTGGTTGAGGCCTATCGAGTGAGTATCCGAGAACTAACTTGGATGACCGAAGCCACTAAGAAGAAGGCTCTGGTTAAGCTCGACAAGTTCACCCCGAAAATCGGTTACCCGAACAAGTGGAAAGACTATTCGTCGCTGATTATTCGCAAGGACGACCTGGTTGGCAACGTTCGCCGTGCCTCAAGCTGGCAGACCGACAAGGAAATCGCCAAGATCGGGTCACCGCTCGATCGCGACGAGTGGTTTATGACTCCGCAAACGGTGAACGCGTACTACAACCCCGGCTTCAACGAGATTGTTTTCCCGGCCGCTATTTTGCAACCACCGTTCTTTTCAGCTGAAGCTGATGCAGCGGTGAACTTCGGAGCAATCGGTGCTGTGATTGGCCACGAAATTGGTCACGGATTCGATGACCAGGGTTCCAAATACGACGGCGACGGAGCGCTTTCTAGCTGGTGGACCGATGAAGACCGTGAGGCTTTCGAGAAGCTAACCAAGGAGCTGATTTTTCAGTATGACCAACTTTCACCGGCTCAACTTTCCGACGAGCATCGCGTAAACGGCGCTTTCACCATCGGTGAAAACATCGGCGACCTCGGCGGTTTGGCGATTGCCTACAAGGCTTACTTCCTCTCGCTAGGCGATCAGCCGTCGCCGGTAATCGACGGTCTCACCGGAGCCCAGCGCCTGTTCCTATCGTGGGGGCAGGCTTGGCGCACCAAGGGCCGCGACGAAATCATGATTCAACGCCTAGCAACCGACCCGCACTCGCCAGCCGAGTTCCGCTGCAACCAGATTGTTCGAAACATCGACGCCTTCTATGAGGCTTTTGACGTAACCGAAAAAGACCAAGCCTGGTTGGCTCCAGGGTCGCGAGTGAGTATCTGGTGAAGCTCTGGCTTCGAATGATTTGGGCCTTCACCGGCTGGCGCTTCAAGTCAAAACTCACCTACTCAGACGTTGGCAAAAGAAACTTCCGGGTTTGGCCAACCGACCTCGACGCCTTCATGCACATGAACAACGGCGTGTATCTATCGATCATGGACCTCGGGCGATTCGACCATCTACTTCGAACTGGTCACTGGCCCGTATTTAAGAAGCTCCGCTGGTATCCGGTGGTGGTCGCGGTGAGCATCACCTATCGGAAGTCTCTAGAACTTTGGAAGACGTTCACCGTTGAGTCAAAGTTGATTGGCTGGGACGACCAGGCGGTTTTTGTGGAGCAGCGCTTCACCAGAAACGGTGAGGTTTATACCAAGGCAATTGTGAAACTGCGCTGGTTGAAAAACCCGCGAGGAATCGTGACCCCGCAAGAGGTAATCGATGCCGGTGGGGGCTGGAAAGGTAAAGTTCCAACTTTGCCGGCCTGGGTTGTGAAGTGGAATGCCGATAGCGCTCTCCCTAAAGGTAAAGAACCGGCTCCAAGCCACTGGGATTAGAGCGAGCCGCGCAGAACCTCAGCAAAGCCGTCTGTGCCGTCGATGCGCCCGTCTCTAAAGACCACTAGGGCTTCGATTCCAGGCTCACGACCCAAGCGGGCTAGGCAGCTGGGGCCTTCGGCAAAGGCTGCCGTGGCCCAAACATCTGCGGTTACCAGGTCTCTCGCCAAAACAGTCACCTGCACAATGTCACTATGCGCAATCGAGGCGTTCTGAGGATCCCAAATATGCTCGCCTCGCTCAGCCGTGCCACTGGTGGCTATTGACCGAAACTCGGTGTCTTTTAGATTTACCACGGTCAGGATGCCAGCCTCGGGCGCGGCAATCGTCACTGGAAGGGCGATCCCCACCTTCCAATCGTCGTCTTCCGATAAATCATCGCTCAGCCAAATGTCGCCGCCACTGTTGAGGCTAAAGTCACGAACCCCAGACATAAGCAGTATCTCTATCGCCTGCTTGGCCGCCCAGGTCTTCACCAGACCCGAAGGGTCGAAGGTGTGATCGAGTTGAAATGCGCTGAAATAGCCACCGGTGGTTTTCTCCCACTGCTCGCAAAGTTCCCAAACTGCTTCTACCGAAGGAGGGCACTTCGCCACCGAAATCTCACCGCGGGCCAACTGGCTAATCGGGGAGTCGGGCTTGTATCTAGAAAACACCCGGTCGGCTTCATGAAGAGGCTCACAGGCTGCTTTGAGAAGTCGCTGAAGTTCAGTTTGCTCTAAGTTGCTATGCCCTTGAAAAACGAATACCGTCCCCATGCATTCTTCTAGGTGTTTGAAAGCTGCCATTACTTTATTTTCGCGATAGCAGAATCCAGAGATTTTCTAAAGGCATCACTGGTGTAAGTGGCCTGGCTCACATTGCCGATATTTGATCCGTTTGCCTCGATAGCTGCGGCAATCAAGAGTGGAAATGCCGCATCGCGACCTCCGGTTGATATCGCCCGCACCATCTCGATTTTGGTTAACTTACCGCTATCACTTGTGATCTGAACCTGAACTGGCCCGTACCCGGATTCAACCGATAGCCCGGTAGCGGTTGTTACTCCACCGTTGATAACCGTGTTGGTCGGCGCAAACATAGCCAGAGCGTTGGGGTTTAGCCACAAATCGATTCCGACCCCGCCAACTAGCGATAGCGCAGCGATGACAATCGTCGAGGTTTTATATCGACGTTTCCCGGCAACTGATTTCTGGAAAGTGTAAAGGTTAGAACTTTGCAAGCGCATCCTCCAGTGCCTTCTTATAGGCATCTGTGGTTACCGTGGCACGGCTCACCTTGGTGAAATTCGAGCCATTTGCTTGAATCGAGGCATTGACCAGGTAGGTCAGTGTTCCCTTTGGAAGCCGAGTGTAGCTGGATTTCAAATACGAAACGGCAGTGATATTCCCGGCGTCTTTAGTTACCTTCACCTGAATGGTTCCGTACTCGTATCTAATGGCAGCACTGGTCTGCGAAACGGCCGTTCCCGTTGCCGGAGGCGTGGTTGGCGTGGTTGGCTTTGGTGTAGGCGTCGCGGCTGGTTTTGTCGCTGGCTTCGGCTTTGTCCCGGGTTTTGGCTTCGCAGTGGCGGTTGCCGTTGCGGTTGGAGTTGGAGTGGCGGTTGCCGTTGGCCCCACGTCTACATTTGTTGCCGGCTCATTGGCGAGTGCCGATGGGTCGGGTAAAGGCATACCGGCTCGCGCTGCTGCCACGAGGATGCCGAGACCGGCTAAACCTACGAATGTTTTACTTGAACTTCTCACCAGGCAAACTCCTCAACATGGATTTGGTTGGCGGGGGTGCCAACTCTTTGCAACGTTTTCTCTACTGACTTCGCCCAAGCTGCCGGGCCGCAAACGTAAACGTCTGATTCCGAAACATAGGGGGCCATTTTTATAAGTCTGGTCTGGTCGGGGAGGTCTTGCTCGTCCGCAGGCAACCACGAGTTTGCGCTACCGCGCGAGCCAGCCAAGACGTGAAGGTGGAAACCGCGCTCCTCGGCCAACGACTTCAATTCGCCAAGCAAAGTAGCGTCTTCGTGATTTCGAACGCGGTAAAGAATGGTGATGTCGCCAGGCTTTGCCGCCATCGATTCAGCCAGAGCTCTGATTGGCGGTGCGCCAACCCCGGCCGCGATGAGGGTTACCTTCTCCTGCGTGCGACGATCTTCCGTGAAAACACCGTATGGTCCTTCGAGGAAAACGCGAGTGCCCACTTTGAGATCGGCCATAGCATTGGTGAAATCTCCTCGGGCGCCTATTGTGAAGCGCACAAATCGGTTGTTAGGTGCGGCAGAAATTGAGAATGGGTGTGGTTTCGCCCAATTGGCTCGGTTCATGATCCGTAGCATGTAGAACTGCCCGGCCTGGCCGCCAAGTCTTTCCAAACCGCGACCACCTAGGTATACCGAGACCGTGTCGCTGGATTCGCGCGTTACCCGAGTCACTTTTAGACCAACACCGAGGTTTGCCACTATTGGCGCTAGCACTCGGTACCAGATCACGTTTAGAGCAACGAACAGGTAAAGGCTCACCCAGTAGAGAGTCTGTAGAGGTTTTCCGGCAATGTCTGAGCCGGTGGTGAACTGGTGAGGCACCGCCGCCAGAATCGATGCGTACGCCAGTAGGTGAATGATGTACCAGGCCTCGTAGCTGAGTTTTTTTCGTGCCGCGTTGATTGAGGTTGCTACAACCACGATCATCAGCGTGAAGCCAACCGTGGCGCTCCACATATCGGGCACCTCCACGAACAGGTAGACCATCTCGTCGACCAGTGATTTTCCGTCGAGGATGGCGAACTGTATGAGCGAGGCTAAGAAGTGGGCGCTGATTATGTAGAGAATCGGCTTACCAAGTTTTTTGTGAGCGATAGTCACTTTGTCGTGCCCGTATAGAGCATCTAACCAGGGCACTCGAGCCACAAGCAGGGTGTGAATCAAAAGCAGGTTCGTGCCAACTAGAGCTGTAAGCCGAGAAATAGAACCGAGGATGTCGGTTAGAGACGAGAATTGCGTGATCCCACCATCGAGAAAGAACATGGCTGCCACTAAAACTACGGTGAACCAGGCGATTGTTTCGATGATGTCTTGGGAGCGCTTGAGCTCTAGGTATTTTTTCGCACCCAAACGCACCCGCTGGTTAGGCGGGGTTAGCGTTATCTCGGATGCTTCCTGATTCATGCCTTAAGCCTGTGTTAGTAACTTGGGAGTTTCCTGTGAGCAACCTGAGTACCTTCTCCTAATCATTTCAGGGAATTGAAGAGTATTCTCGCATTATGACTGACCTTCCTCTTCGCAGAAGTTTTATAGACAAGCACGACGTTGAAATCGTTTTTTGGGAATGGCCGGTAGCCTCACCAAAAGCGGTAGTGCAACTGTTGCACGGGATTGGTGAGCACTCTAGACGCTACGACCACGTTGCTAAGAAACTCAATTCGCTGGGCTACGCCGTTTACTCAGACGACCATCGAGGGCACGGCCTAACCGGAAAGCAAATGGTTGAGGCGGGAATCACGAAGCGTCAAGGGCTACTAGGCCCTGGCGGCATGGACGCCGTGCTAGCGGAGGTTAGATCACTAACCGAGCTAATCAAAGCGGAACACCCAAATACCAAACTGGTGATGCTAGGACACAGCTGGGGCTCGATGTTGGCCCAGAGACTTCACGATAAGTACTCGAGCGATCTAGACGCCCTGGTGCTCAGCGGCTCGTCTTTGTTGATGCCAGGAGTTATGAACAGTGGCAAGCTAAATAAGAAGTGGGCCAATATGCCAAACGCTTCCGGTGGAGAATGGCTGAGCCGAAACCTTGAAGTTGGTAAAAAGTTCCGCGAAGATCCATTGAACTTCAAAGAGTCTTTTTCCGAGGTGGTTGGAATTGTCGACACCATTAAACTCCTCGGCGGGCCGAAGAAAACCATCGACCCCAATGTTCCGATTTTGCTGCAGGTTGGCAGCGATGACTCACTCGCTGGAGAGCGCGGAAACGTGCTGCTGGCTAAAGCCTTTCGCAAGCGCGGGGTAGACGACATCGTGCTTTTTGTTTACGAGGGCGCGAGGCACGAGGTTTACAACGAAACCAACCAGGATGAAGTGCTGAACGATCTAGCAGCCTGGCTAGAAGCACACCTCTAGTTTCGGGGCGGAAGTTTGCAGGCCGCTATGGCCTCTTCGATGGGCAGAGCCAGTAGGTCGTGAGTTTCAGGGTGCTTCTCCATGTAGCGCACCACGTAGGAGCAGGTTGGCTCAACTAGAACATGCTGGTTTTCGCGAACGTCTGCGAAGGCTTCGCGAACCAAAATGGCTGCCAAGTTCTTTCCCTGATGGGCGGGGTTCACAAAAGTGTGGTCGAAAACCCAGCGATCTTCCTTTTTGGTGTAACTCGCCTCGCCGACTTCTTCTCCCTCAAGGAAGATTGCGTAGCGGTTTCTATCTGGCTGGTGAACTACTTCAGGGTTCATGTGAGTTAATCTTTCCTATGTGTCCGACTCTAAAAATCTAGTGCTCTTTGGGGATAACCTATCGCACCTAAAAGCTATGCCCAGCGAGTCGGTGCAGCTGATCTACATCGACCCCCCGTTCAACACCGGACGAAGACAAACCAGAGGTAAGTCAACAACCACCCGTAGTGAAACCGGCAACCGGGTTGGGTTTAAGGGTCAGCGTTACAACATTGTGCGAGACACGGTTCTCGGCTACGACGACGAATTCGCCGACTACTGGAGCTTTTTAGAACCGAGACTTGAAGAAGCCTGGCGACTACTTAAGGATTCGGGAACGCTGTACCTTCATCTCGATTTCCGCGAAGCCCACTACGCGAAGGTGTTACTAGACGCACTTTTTGGGAGAGAAAACTTTCTCAACGAAATCATCTGGGCCTACGACTATGGAGCAAAGTCGAAAAGCCGGTGGCCGGCAAAACACGACACTATTTTGGTTTACGTGAAAGACCCGGAGAAGTATTTCTTCGACTCAACTTCGGTAGACCGCGAGCCCTACATGGCACCCGGGCTAGTAACTCCGGAAAAGGTTGCCAAAGGCAAACTGCCCACGGACGTTTGGTGGCACACCATTGTTTCCCCAACCGGCACTGAGAAAACCGGCTACCCCACTCAGAAGCCAGTCGGAATCCTTCGACGAATCATCCAGGCATCCTCTAAGCCGGGAGATTTAGTTGTCGACTTCTTCGGAGGTTCCGGAACCACCGGTTTCGTGGCGGCCGAACTTGGTCGTCGATTTGTTTTGATGGATCAAAACCCCGAGGCTATTGAGGTTATGCGAAGCCGTTTCGCTTCGGCTTCGGTTCCGGTCGATTTTCGCGACTGATTACAAACACCACTGCGAAGGTGAGCACAATGATGAGAGTGCTCGCAGCCATAGCCATTCCGTAGTTGTCCCCGCCGGGTTTTGAAATCAGCGAGTAGAGCACTGTGGGGAGCGTGGCTTGATCGCCGTAGGCCAGCAGGCTGGCAGCCCCAAACTCGCCGAGTGAGACCAAAGCCGCAAAGGCGGCAGCCGTGTAAAGGCTGAAGCGAACCATGGGAAGTTCGATCAGCAAAAAAGACTGCCAACGATTAGCGCCAGCTGTTGCAGCTGCCTCGATGTGGTTTCGATCCAGCGCAACCAGTGCCGGATAGATTAGGCGCACTACCAGCGGAACCGCCATCACCGACTGGATGAGCGGAACCACCAGCCAAGTTTCACGAAGTGGCAGCGGGTAGCCACCGAAGGTAACCAGGTAGCCAAAACCCAACACCACGGTTGATATACCTAATGGCAGCAGAAACATCACATCAAGCACTCGATTGATCAAGACTGTTGAACGTTTTTTGGTCGGCAGTGCCAGCAGGTAAGACACCGTCACGCCAACTAGCAGGGCGATGCTGGCGGAGATCAACATGTTTCTAAAACTGTTTAGCGCGGCATCAAGAACAGAAATATTCAGAACGTTTCTGGTTCCGAGCGATGTCAGGTTCACAAAGTTTTGGACAAATCCGGATCCCTCGGTAAACGCCTTCCAGACAATTTGAATCATTGGAGTAGCGATTAGAAATGCCACAACAGGCAAAGTAATTCCAATTGCCAGCCAGTCTCTTCGATCCACTCGCTTTACCTGACCATCGTGGTCGCCGAGTTCAATGCCGATGTTGGCTCGGCCTCCGGTTTGAGAAATACCGAACGCCACCACACTGAGTAGCGTTTGAATTAGCGCGAGTGCCGATGCCTTTGGAAGGTCGAGCAAGGTATTGGCTGCCGAAGCGATTTCGGTTTCGAGCGATTGAATCTGCCCGCCGCCCAGCACCAGAATTACACCGTAGCTCGCTGTGCAGTAGAGGAAGGTGGAAGCGGTAGCTGAAATGATGGCCGGTTTCAGTTGAGGCATGGAGATACTGAAAACCGTGCGTAACCTTCCAGCCCCGGCCATTGCGGCGGCCTCCTCGGTTTGAAGATCTAGAGACATCCAGTAACTCCCGATGGTGCGCACAGCTAGGGCATAGTTCAAAAACACGTGTGCGGCGATGATCCAAACAATCGGATCCGTCCAAAGGTTGGCGGCATCTCGGAAAATTGTGAAACCCGTAGCCACCACAATGGTCGGCAGCATAAACGGAATAGTTATCAGCGATCGAATGAATCGCTGCCCAACAAAATTCTTGCGGTAAAGAATGTAAGCGCCTGGAACTGCCAGGGCGATGGTGATTGCGGTTGAAACCAGGGCCTGCCAAACCGTGAACCAGGTTATCTGCCAGTCTCTCGCATCTACTAGGTGAACCGCCCAGTCGCCCTCAAAACCGCGGTTGAGAATGTTGACGAGCGGCCAGAAGAACAGAACCCCCAAAAAAACCAGGGGGATCGACCAACCGACCAACCGTTTATTCAAACAGCGCACTCCAAGCTTTCAGCCACTGCTTGCGATTACCAGCAACATCTAGCTCTTCGCCAACCAGGGTTAGTGCCGAGGGAGCAAATTTGCTCCAAGAATCCGGCAGGGCAATGTTTGAGTCAATTGGATAAACGTACATATTCTCTGGAAGAGAAGCCTGGAAGTCTGAAGACTTCAAGAATTCGATTAGCTCCAAAGCTCCCTTCGGATTACTAGCCCCGGTCAAGACACCGGCAAACTCGGTCTGCCGATAGCAATCCGTTCTAATGCTGGCGGTTTGACTCTTACCGTTTTCACGAACTTCGGCCGCGGGCGAACTGGAGTAGCTCAGAACAATTGGGTACTTTCCGCGCCCACTCGATCCGGAGAACTCGCTGAAGTAGGCATCCTCCCAGCCAGCAACAATCTTCACGCCATTGCGCTTGAGCTGGGTCCAATAGTTCAGATAACCTTCTTCGCCAAAGACGGCGATGGAAGTGGCGAGAAAAGCCATTCCACTAGAAGACGTGGCCGGGTTAGAAACCACGGTCAACTTTTTGTACTGAGGCAAAGCTAGGTCGTTGATGCTTTCTGGAACCGGCAACTTTTTTGCAGCAAACCAGTTGATGTCGTAGTTGAAGCAGACATCCGCGAAATCGATTGGCACAAGTTTGCTTGTCGTCAACTCGTTTTCAGCAGCCAGATCGAGCAGGGTGTTATCAATTCCGAAAACCGCGTCTCCGATTGGTTGTTCCTTCGTGAGAATCAACTTGTTGGTCATCGACCCTGTGTCGCCGGCTTTGACCAGCTTGAGCTCGTATCCAGACTCGGTTTCAAACTTGCTCTGCAACTCTTCGCTCATCACGAAAGAATCGTGAGTCACCAAAACCACGGTTGTCGGGTCGCTAGTGGGCGCACATCCGGCTAGAGCCAGACTGCTGATAACCGCAACAGTGGCGGCCTTGAATAGTTTCTGCACTTTCGTGCCCTCCTCATTTAGTAGGGCACGGGTTAGAGGTCCTCCCTGCGCTGGCATTACCCATATCAGGTTTGACGGTCGACAACTGGTTAGTTGTCCTCTCAGCCCGGTAACACCGAACTCCCGTGTAGTTCTAGATTAGTGCGGAGCGGCGGCTTCTGCTGCTTCGGCAGCAGCCGACTTGTCGCGAAGCGGGGCTGCCTTGATGAACCAGGACAGTGCGAATGCGATTCCCACCACAGCAGCAGCTGCCACAAAGACGGTCACTGTCGATTCGGCAAAGCCCATCAAAAACGGTCTAGCCAAACGAGGGTCTAGGCCGGTTAGGAATGAAGAATCGGTGTTCAGGCTCTCACCCAAGGCACCGGGGTTGGCGGCCATATTCTGCAAGAAGACCACATTTGGATCATTGGCGGGGAGCTCGCCAGCCAGAGCCTTTTGAGTGATTTCCCTAGCTGCTTCACTCATGCCGGCCATCACTTCCTTGTTTTCAAACGCAGACTTGATGGCCTCAGGCAAGCGGTTGAACAGAATTGAGATGAACACGGCAACACCCAGTGTTCCACCCATTTGTCTGAAGAACATCGATGAAGACGTGGCTACTCCGATGTCCTGCGGAGCTACCGAGTTCTGCGCTGCCAGAGTTAGGGTTTGCATGAGCTGACCCAGACCCATTCCGATGATCACCATCGAGATCGATAGCACCCACATTGGTGTGTCGTATTGGTAGCCAAAGAGCGACACGTAACCAAGGGTTAGCATGCCCGTCCCGGTGATCATGAAGATTCGGTATTGCCCGGTCTTGCTGGTTACCTGGCCGGAAACTATCGAAGCCGACATCATTCCGGCAACCATCGGCAGCATTAGGAATCCAGACTCGGTCGGGGTTGCGCCGCTCACAATTTGAATAAGCAGCGGCAACGTCATCATTCCACCGAACATTCCGACTCCGACAATTACGCCGAGGATAGTCACCATCGAGAAAGTGCGAGATTTGAAGAGCTTCAAAGGCAAGATTGCCTCGTCGCCAGCTTTGCGCTCGGCGTAGATGAAGGCCACAATTCCCACTACCGAAACAACGTAGTAGGAGATTGATGTAGCGCTACCCCAACCCCAGTCTCGGCCATTTTCGGCGACCAGCAACATCGGAACGACAGCCATGATGATGGTGGTCGCACCAAACCAGTCGATGCGGTGCTTAACCGGGGTATGAGGAACGTGAAGGAATTTCCAAACGAGAAACAGCGCCATAGCACCGATCGGAACGTTGATCAGGAAGATCCACTTCCATCCGGCAATGCCCAGTAGCATCCCAGCATCTGAAAACAACCCACCAACAACAGGGCCCAGCACGCTTGATGTGGCAAAAACCGCCAAGAAGTAACCCTGATAACGCGCTCGTTCTCGAGGAGCCACAATGTCGCTCAACACAGTGATTGCGAGAGAGAACAAACCACCGGCACCGATACCCTGAAGCGCTCTCCAGCCAGCCAGCTCCAGCATTGAGCCGGAGAGTGCCGACAGCGCCGAACCCAGCACGAAGATAATGATTGCGATTAGGAACAAACGACGACGACCGAAGATGTCGCCCAATTTTCCATATATCGGCGTAGAAATCGTCGAGGTAATTAGATAAGCGGTGGTAACCCAGGCCTGAAGCTCAAGCCCTTTCAGATCGTCGGCGATGGTTCTCATTGCCGTGCTCACAACGCTTTGGTCTAGCGCCGACAGGAACATGCCTGCCATCAATCCAACTAAAACCAGCAGAATCTGACGGTGCGACATCTGGCCGGCGACAGCCGCCTCAACTTTTTTCGACACAAAAACTTCTTTCCCCATAAGGGTCATCTAATAGGCGTCAATCTAAGACACCGAGAGACAAACAAATTTGTTTCTCGCTCTAATTCCGTGAGAGTGGTATCTCTCGCTCTAACGCTAAGTCTAATGACGCGATCTCACACCTGCTGTCGCTACCGGATGGTAGCTCAGCATTCTGGAACGCCCTAAGAAAGCACCGAATCAACCAAAGTCTTGGCTTCGTCCTGTACCTGCCTCAGGTGGGCCTCGCCTTTGAAGCTTTCGGCATAGATCTTGTAAACGTTTTCGGTGCCCGAAGGTCTGGCAGCAAACCAGGCGTTCTCGGTTTCAACCTTTAGCCCGCCTAGCGCTGCCCCATTGCCAGGAGCGTGGGTGAGAATTGCCGTAATCGCCTCGCCGCCGAGTGAACTGGCGGTAACCGAATCGGCAGAGAGTTTGCCGAGTTTGGCTTTTTGTTCCAGCGAGGCCGGGGCATCGATGCGTTCGTAAACCGAAGAGCCAAACTTTTCGGTGATGAGGGCATACTGCTGCGACGGCGTCTTGCCCGTAACCGCGGTGATCTCTGCGGCTAACAGAGCCAGAATCAGGCCGTCTTTGTCGGTCGACCAAACTTCACCGTTTCTGCGAAGGAAGCTGGCACCGGCCGACTCTTCTCCGCCGAAACCAACCGAGCCGTCTATGAGACCCGGCACGAACCACTTAACACCGACCGGAACCTCGATGAGCTTTCGGCCGAGGTCGGCTACAACTCGATTGATGATCGAAGACGAAACCATGGTCTTACCAACCGCTGCAGCATGAGACCATTCCGGGCGGTGACGGAACAGGTAGTCGATGGACGCCGCTAAGAAGTGGTTCGGATTCATAAGGCCGTGATCGCGAGTCACGATTCCGTGGCGATCGGCGTCGGCGTCGTTCCCTGTTGATATATCGAAGCGCTCGCGGTCTTCGATTAGTGAAGCCATGGCGTAATGGCTCGAGCAGTCCATTCGAATCTTTTCGTCCCAGTCGAGAGTCATGAACCCGAACTGGAAATCTACTCGATCATTCACGACGGTTAGGTTCAGGTTGAAGCGGGACCCGATTTCTCCCCAGTAATCAACCGACGCTCCACCCATCGGGTCGGCACCAATGCTCACCGATGAATTCGCAATGGCATCCATGTTTATTACCGAACCAAGTTGAGAAATGTAATTGTCTTTGTAGTCGTAGGAAATGCCCTCCGGGGTGGCCTTCTTAACTTCTCGAAGACCATTCGCGATGATTTCATTCGCACGCGACGCAATCCAGTTGGTGGCGTCTGAGTCGGCCGGGCCTCCGTGCGGCGGGTTGTATTTGAAGCCGCCGTCGCCTGGCGGGTTGTGGCTCGGGGTAATCACCAAACCGTCGGCTCGCGAAGACTCGCGCTCGGATTTGCCCTGGTTGTGATTGATGATCGCAACGGATACGGCGGGAGTTGGAACAAAGCGATTGTGCGAATCGACAAAAGCCAACACATCGTTTCCCGCCAAAACCTCAAGCGCGGTAATCTCGGCTGGCTCCGATAGCGCGTGGGTGTCTTTCCCCACGTAGATTGGCCCCTGAATGTTTTCGGCTCGACGATACTCAACAATCGCCTGCGTGATGGCGGCAATGTGATCGTGATTGAAAGAACCGTTTAGAGAAGTTCCTCGATGTCCCGAAGTTCCGAAGGTGACCTTTTGAATTGGATCGTTGATATTTGGGTGAATCGCGAAATATTCGTCCACCAATTTCTCGACATCGACCAGGTCTCGTTGTTCAGCTTTTTTGCCAGCTCGCTCACTCATAAAACCATTGTGTCGCTTAACCTAGATGTATGTCATCAGCAGCTCGAAACTCTAAGACCGCCTACGCCTATCTCGGCCCGGCCGGCACGTTTACCGAGCTCGCTCTTCGCCAGGTAAAAGCGGCCGAAGGCCAAGAATGGAAACCGGTTCTCACCGTGGCAGACGCCCTTGCTGCAGTTCTCACCGGGAAAGCGCATCGGGCAATCATTCCGGTGGAATCATCCGTTGACGGCGGAGTAAGCGCAACCCTAGACGCACTAGCCAACACCGAAGGTCTTCAGCTCTACGGCGAATATCTGGTGCCGGTGAACTTCAACCTCGTGGCTAAACCCGGTGTGAAACTTTCAGACGTAAAGACCATTGCCGCTCACCCGGTTGCCTACGCGCAGGTGCGCAAGTGGCTCAGTGCCAATATCAAGAGCCACAAACATCTGCAGGCCACATCAAACGCTGCCGCTGCTTCGGATCTCTGGGAGAGCGACCGGGCAGATGCTGCGGTTTCCACACCGAACATCACCGACCACTACATGGTGAAAGTTTTGGCCAAAAACATTGCCGATAACAAGAATGCCGAAACCCGCTTCATTGAAGTTGGTAAGAAGGGCGCTCTGCCAAAGCGCACCGGCCACGACAAAACCTCGTTGATTGTTGAACTGCCGAACGATCGCCCTGGAGCGCTACTCGAAATGCTGGAGCAGTTTGCCACTCGCGGGGTGAACCTGAGCCGAATCGAGTCTCGCCCGCTTGGCGACCGCCTCGGTCGCTATCGCTTCAACGTCGACGCTAATGGCCACGCCACCGACGAGGCTGTTGCCGAAGCCGTTCAGGGTCTTTACCGGTTCAGCCCGAAGGTGATTTTCCTAGGTTCCTATCCTCGAGCCGATAAGAAGGCTTCGGTTCACGAAGGAAACAACGACTCTGGCAACTACCTGAGCGCCAAGCGTTGGTGGCTAAAAGCCATCGGCAAATAGGATTGTCTCTGTGATCGACCTAAATCTTCTCCGCGAAAATCCTGATGCCATCAAGGCGTCCCAGCGCGCTCGCGGTGCCAGTGAAGAGCTGGTCGACCAGGCAGCAAAGGCAGATGCCGATTGGCGCGCCGACCTGGCCAAGTTTGAGGCGCTTCGTGCCGAACAAAACGCCCACTCGAAGACCGTTTCCACCGCTCCAAAAGAGGAGAAGGCAGCCCTGGTTGCCTCCGCTCAAGAACTTTCAGCCAAGGTAAAAGCCGCCGACGCCAAGGCAACTGAAACCGCAGCCAAACTAGACGAGATTCTTTGGCAGATCGAAAACATTGTTCTTGATGGTGTTCCTGCCGGTGGCGAAGACGACTTCGAATTGCTTCGTGAGGTAGGAACAAAGCCAACCTTCAACTTCCCTTTCAAAGACCACTCCGAGTTAGGGCAAGAACTAGACATTCTCGATCTTGAGCGCGGCGTCAAGGTTTCCGGCTCACGCTTTTACTTCCTAAAAGGTTGGGGAGCCCGGCTTGAAATCGCGATGATGAACCTTGCTCTAGATCAGGCCGCCGAAGCCGGATTCACTGCACTGATTACCCCAACCCTGGTTCGCCCAGAAGTAATGGCCGGCACTGGTTTTCTCGGAGCACACGCCGACGAGATTTACTACCTGCCAGCCGACGATCTTTACCTAACCGGCACCAGTGAGGTTGCCTTAGCTGGTTATCACCGCGACGAAATCATCGACCTTTCCGAAGGCCCACTTCGCTACGCGGGTTGGAGCACCTGCTACCGCCGCGAAGCTGGTAGCGCGGGTCGCGACACCAAGGGCATCCTGCGAGTTCACCAGTTCAACAAGCTAGAGATGTTCTCTTACGTTGAACCAGAGCAGGCCGAAGCCGAGCACGAGAGACTT